>JBBRBS010000029.1:0-16782 GCA_038205615.1 Burkholderiales bacterium
GCTGAAGCCTACAAGGCGCAATCCGGCTCCAACATGAACTACCAGTCCATCGGTTCAGGCGGCGGCATCAAGCAGATCACCGCCAAGACAGTCGATTTCGGTGCATCCGACATGCCGCTGAAACCTGAAGATCTCGACAAAAATGGCATGATGCAATTCCCAACCGTGATCGGCGGCGTCGTTCCTGTCATCAACGTGCTCGGCATTGAAAACGGCAAGTTGAAACTGGATGGAAAAACGCTGGCTGACATCTACCTGGGTAAGATCACCAAGTGGAATGATGCTGCGATTGTCGCACTGAACAAAGACCTCAAGCTGCCAGATGACATCATCACCGTCGTACACCGTTCAGATGGTTCCGGCACCAGCTTCATTTTCACCAACTACCTGTCCAAGGTCAGCGCTGACTGGAAGGCCTCTGTTGGCGAAGGTACAGCTGTTTCCTGGAAAGCCGGAACCGGCGGCAAGGGTAACGAAGGCGTTGCTTCTTATGTACAACGCATCAAAGGCTCTATCGGTTATGTTGAGTATGCTTATGCATTGCAAAACAAGATGGCTGCTGTACAAATGAAGAACCGCGCCGGCAACTACGTTGCAGCGGATGAAAACAGCTTCAAGGCTGCAGCTGCGGGCGCTGACTGGAAAAAAGCACCTGGCTTCTACGAAATTCTGACCGACGAACCAGGCAAGGCAACATGGCCTATCAGCGGCGCGACCTTCATTCTGATGCACAAGCTGCAGGATAAGCCTGAATCCGCATTGGCTTCATTGAAGTTCTTTGACTGGGCTTACACTAACGGCGACAAACTGGCTGGCGATCTTGACTACGTGACACTGCCTGCAGAAGTAAAAAATCTGATTCGCAGCACATGGAAATCACAGATCAAGGATGCGCAAGGCCGTGCTATCTGGAAGTAAGTAAATGAAGCGTGGCTGACACAGCACGATCACGAGGGGCGAGTGCCCCTCGTGTTTTACCTTTAAGCTGACTGTTTATCTAACCAAAAGCAAATCACTATGTCGATGTTTTCACACGAAGCTCGCCTTAAACGGCAATCCATCTTCGACGCACTATTTCGCAATCTGACGCGCCTGGCAGCATTCGGCGTACTCGCATTGCTGGCCGCGATTTTAGCCTCGCTGGTCATGGGCAGCATGCCCGCAATTCATGCATTCGGCTTCGGCTTTCTGACCAGTTCCGAATGGGATCCGGTCAACGATAAATTTGGTGCGCTGATTCCCATCGTCGGCACACTCATTACCTCCGTCATCGCGCTTGTCATCGCGATCCCGGTGAGCTTTGGCATCGCCCTGTTTTTGACAGAACTCTCACCGCGCGTATTACGCCGCCCGTTAGGGGTCGCTATTGAACTGCTGGCGGGCATTCCCAGCATCATCTACGGCATGTGGGGCCTGTTTGTGTTCGCACCGCTATTTGCCGACCATGTCGAACCGTGGCTCAACCAGCATATCGGCACCCTGCCCTACATCGGCCCGTTCTTCTCCGGCCCGCCTATGGGGATCGGCATTCTGACAGCAAGCATCATTCTCGCCATCATGGTGATCCCGTTCATCGCCTCTGTGATGCGCGACGTGTTCGATGTCGTCCCTACGATGCTCAAGGAATCTGCTTACGGGCTGGGCTCGACCACCTGGGAAGTCATGCTCTCGATCGTGCTGCCCTATACCAAAGTCGGTGTCGCAGGGGGCATCATGCTGGGGCTGGGACGTGCGCTGGGCGAGACGATGGCGGTTACCTTCGTAATCGGTAATTCTCATGAACTGACCAAATCGTTGCTCAATCCGGGCAACAGCATTTCATCGGCGCTGGCCAACGAATTCACCGAAGCGTTCGGCGAGCTCTACACCGCCTCGCTGATCGAACTGGGTCTGATCCTGTTTTTCATCACCTTTGTGGTGTTATCACTCGCACGTTACATGCTCTACAAGCTTGGACAACGTGAAGGAAAGGCCGCGTAAATCATGATCGATCTCTACACAAGACGCCGCATCGCCAACGCAACAGGCTTATCCGTCGCAGTCTTTGCAATGGGCTTCGGATTATTCTGGCTATGCTGGATATTATGGACTTTGCTCGATCACGGCCTGCCTGCACTCACCTCGGCCGTGTTTACTCAGATGACTCCGCCGCCGGGCAGTACAGGCGGCCTGCTCAATGCCATCTTCGGCAGCCTGATGATGACCGTCATCGGTACACTGATCGGCACGCCGATCGGAATTCTGGCGGGCACTTATCTGGCAGAATTCGGCCAGCGCGGCTGGCTGGCGCCGGTCACGCGCTTCATAAACGATATCTTGCTGTCCGCGCCTTCCATCGTCATCGGCTTATTTGTCTATGAGGTGTATGTCGTGCATGTCAGGCACTTCTCCGGCTGGGCGGGCACCATCGCATTAGCGATCATCGTGATACCGATTGTGATACGCACCACCGAGAACATGTTGCGACTGGTACCCTCAACCTTACGCGAAGCCGCAGCAGCACTCGGTGCACCGCAGTGGAAGATTATCAGCTTTGTCACCTTGCGTGCTGCCCGCGCCGGCATCATCACCGGCATCATGTTGGCCATCGCGCGCATCAGTGGCGAAACCGCACCGCTGCTGTTCACAGCACTCAACAATCAGTTCTGGAGTGACAACATGAACCAGCCGATGGCCAATTTACCGGTCGTCATCTTCCAGTTCGCCATGAGCCCCTACACCGACTGGCAGAATCTGGCCTGGGCGGGCGCGCTGCTGATTACCTTTAGTGTACTGACGCTCAATATCCTGGCGCGTGTACTGTTCCGTCAAAGTGCATCTGCACATTAACAAGGCTTAGCTTATGAACGCTGAAACCAAACCAAGAGTCGTCGTCAAAGATCTCAACTTCTTTTATGGCAAATATCGCGCACTCAAAGACATCAATCTGGACATCGCCGAAAAGAAGGTAACGGCTTTCATCGGCCCGTCCGGCTGCGGAAAATCTACGCTACTGCGCACCTTCAACCGGATGTACCAGCTCTATCCGCAGCAGACGGCCACGGGTTCAATCCTGCTCGATGGTGACAATATTCTTGATAAAAATCAAGACCTTAACAAGCTCCGCGCAAAAGTCGGCATGGTATTCCAGAAGCCTACTCCGTTCCCGATGTCCATTTATGACAACATCGCGTTTGGCGTCAAGCTCTACCAGAACCTCTCCAAGAATGACATGGATGAGCGCGTGGAGTGGGCACTGAAGAAGGCGGCGCTTTGGGCCGAAGTCAAAGACAAACTCAAACAAAGCGGCATGGGACTCTCGGGCGGACAGCAACAACGCCTGTGCATCGCGCGCGCGATCGCCGTCAAACCGGAAGTGCTGTTGCTCGATGAACCGACCTCAGCGCTGGATCCGATTTCAACGGCTCACATCGAAAAGCTGATCGACGAACTGAAGGAAGACTTCACGATCGTCATCGTCACACACAACATGCAGCAGGCCGCGCGCGTCTCCGATTACACCGCCTACATGTATCTGGGCGATCTGATCGAATTCGGCGATACCAGTACCGTCTTTACCAACCCGGTACGCAAGGAAACTGAAGACTACATTACTGGTCGTTTCGGCTAAACGACCAGTAATGTAACAGCGTAAACAGCAAGCCGAAGGCTTGTTGCGGCGAAGCCGCTCGCGCGGAGCGCGACTGTTGAAGCTACTACATAACCGGACGCTTTGGCTAAGCATCCGGTTATGTAACAGTGAAACAAGTGGTTTATATAAGCTGAAATATTACATTACAGGTCGTTTCGGCTAATCAACCTTTAATGGAACAGCGAAACAAAAGGCCCATATATGCTGAGCGACTATATAACGGGTCGCTTTGGTTAAGCGAACAGCAACTCAAAAAAAACCCGGCATGCCGGGCTTTTTTACGACACTGCAAACTGTTAATCGCGTTCGCCCTGACGGTAACGCCTGTTTTCCTGACGATACTGATTATCCTGCTGATTGTAGCGGTTCGATTTTGTCTGATCCTGAATCAGGCTGATACCCACCTGAACCGTATTGCCGGGCTGATAGGGCAAGGTCGTCGTCGCCTCCTGGCCGTTATAGCGGTAAGTCACGGTATAACCCTTGATGACGTCGCGATAATTTTCAACATCCCGGCAACGCTCGGCCTGCACGGTGCGTGGCTGATCGGGATTGGCAACACGGTCACCAATCAGTACACCCGCCACGCCGCCCGCCGCAGTCGCCGCTTTATTCCCTGAACCGCCACCGACCTGACTGCCCAGCAATGCGCCGGCCAGTCCGCCGATAATACTGCCCGTTGCAGAGCGATTGCTGTCCGGGTTGGATACGCGATCCCCCACCACAGCCCCTGCTACCGCTCCCGCGCCTGTGGCAACTGTGCTGCCGTGCCCGCCACCGACCTGGCTGCCCAGCAAGCCACCCGCCACACCACCGACTACCGCACCGCCCATGGAACGCTCCCTAGGCGCACTCTGCACGCTTTCATTCCAGCACTCGCGGCGCGGTTCATTGACGCGCTCGTAAATCGGCGTACTGGAGACGACTCTCGCGGTATCGATTAGATCAGCCGCATTCGCCGAACCATACAAGGCAACAAAGCTCAAGGCTAACAGACTTTTTTTCATTTTCATTACTCCTCAGAATGTCCGTATGTCCGGAACGGCATTATGACTGCCGTTTTTCAGATGTGTTCAATAAAAGCATAGTAAATGATCAGTTTCCGGTCAGTTTGACCAGATAATTAGCCAGTGCCATTTTAAACTGTGTCATTTCGACCTGCAATCTGGCAAATAAATCGGGCACCCCACCGGCATCGTTACGCTCGGCGAGTTGCTCGATTTGACGCGCAATTTCCTCGACTCCTTGCGCATTGAAATTACCGACCAGACCACGCAGGGTATGTGCGCTACGCGTGAGCAATACTTTATCACCTGCCTCAATGGCCTGCGTTATTTGGTCCATCAATGGATCGCACTCATCGAGAAACGCCTGCCCTATTGTTTCTACTACCCACGCATCGGCCTTGTTCAATGCGGCGACATAGTCAAAGGCAGCCTCCTGAACGAACTCTGCCTCTGACTGCGTTTCACAGGAGATGCCCTGCAACATGGTGCGCAGCTTCTCGATGTCGAGTGGCTTGGCGATGTAATCATCCATACCCGCATCCAGACAACGTTGCCTGTCCTCGCTCATCGCATTAGCTGTCATCGCTATGATGAGCGTATGCTTATCAAGACTCGCTTCATGCTCACGAATCAGTTGTGTTGCCTCGAAGCCTCCCATTTCAGGCATCTGCAAGTCCATCAAAATAAGATCAAAATCCTGGTCATGAGCATGTTTGACCGCCTCGATGCCATTGTTCGCCAGCACCACGCGATGGCCCCATTTTCCCAGTAATGTGATGGCAAGCTTCTGGTTCACCCGATTATCTTCGGCCAGCAAAATATTCAGATATTGATGCGGCACCTGAGCAACGGGATTGCCAATCTGCACGACGGCATCGTGTATCCCCAGCGCATTCTTGATCGCACTCATCAGTTCACTTTGTTCAATCGGCTTGCTAAGGCAGGCGGCAATCCCCAGGTCGCGACAGCGTTCCACATCGGGGCGTAACCCTGCGGATGACAGCATTATCACCGTGCCATGCTGTATTTCCGGCGAAGCATGCAATTTCCCTGCCAATACGAAGCCGTCCATCCCGGGCATCATCACGTCCAGTAACAACAAGTCGAATGGACACCCATCAAGACAGGCTTCATTTACCATCTTCAGCGCTTCGGCAGCATCAGAAGCGGCTACAGGTCTCATTCCCCACTTTATGAGCATATGCAACAACAGGTGGCGATTCGTGGCATTGTCATCCACAATCAACACCGACAGATCGGCAAGTTTAGTCGACGAATGTGCTTCAGGTGATTCAGCGCCGACTGACATTGTGATCACAAAACTGAATACGCTGCCAATATCGAGCTCACTCTCGACCGTCAACTCACCGCCCATCGCAGCAACCAGCTTGCTGGAAATTGCCAGCCCCAAACCCGTTCCGCCGTACTTGCGCGTGGTCGAGGTATCCGCCTGAGTGAATGATTCGAAAATATGCTGCTGCTTATCCTGCGAAATGCCGATCCCCTGGTCAGCCACTTCAATGCGAACCTGCACCGTTTTGCCGGATAGCCTGAGCAACTTCATGCGCAACGTCACAGCGCCGTGATCGCTGAACTTGATCGCATTTCCCAGCAAATTGGTCAGTACCTGACGCAGCCTTCCCGGATCTCCCACCAGCATCTCCGGAATGTCGCTATCCACGTCATAAACCAGTTCGACTCCATTTTGCGCCGCACGCATCGCCAGTGCTTTTTCAGCATGGGCGAACAGGGAGCGCACATCAAACTCGACCAGCTCCAGCTCCAGCTTCCCGGATTCTATTTTTGAAAAATCCAGAATATCGTTGATGATGGTCAACAAGGAATCAGCGGATGACTTCACCATCGTCAGATACTCGCGCTGTTCGGCATCCAAGGTCGTATCCAGCGCCAGCTCGGTCATGCCGATGATACCGTTCATCGGCGTGCGAATTTCATGACTCATGGTCGCCAGAAAATCGCCTTTTGCACGGCTCGCCGCCTCAGCCGCATCCTTTGCACGCAGCAATTCACGCTCAGAAAATTTGCGTTCAGAAATATCCTGAAAGGCCGCAACCGTGCCGACAATCTTCTCACCATCGAGCATAGGTGAGGCAACGATGGCAATCGGAAACAGCGTGCCATTTTTATGCTGAAAATAATCTGTTTCGGAGCGATATACCTGATGAGCCAGCATCGACAAGCTCACCGGACAATCCGCCCGCGCCAGTCTCGTGCCGTCGGGTAATTGCGAATGAATAATATCGTGCAGGTTGCGGCCTAACATCTCTTCGCTGGTCCTGCCGATGATCGCTTCCGCCTCGCGGTTCAGGTAGGTACAATTCCCCTCCACATCAAGCATGTAGACACCTTCACCGAGCGTATCCATCACGTTTTGCAGCAAGTGGCGTTCAGCCTGAACCTGCTGTTCCATCAGTTTCTGTGCCGTGATGTCGGTGCGCATTGAAACATACTGATAGGGCTTACCCGCCTGATTCATAAAGGGGACAACCGTCGCTTCCACCCAATAAAAACTGCCGTCCCTGGCACGATTTTTCACCTGCCCGTGCCAAACCCGGCCATTTGCTACCGTATGCCACAAGTCACGGAAAAATTCCTTATCGTGGTAGCCTGACTGAACCATGCGATGGTTGTGACCTAACAGCTCTTGGGCAGAATAGCCGCTGATCTTGATGAACTTGTCATTGACATAGGTGATATCGCCGCGCACATCGGTGATGCTGACAATCGCATGTTCATTCAGCGCGTGTTGCTGGTTGGAAACTTCAGCCAGTGCGAGCTCCAGCTGTTCACGCTGCGCTTTTAAACGGAAGTAGACGTAAATTGAATATCCCAGCATCAGCAATGCCGCCAGCAGCAAGAACAGGCGATAGATGTCCGAAGTACGCTGCTGCTGCCGGTAATAATCTCGATACACACGGTCCACACCGACCCCCAGATGCTCAGACTGATACGCGCTCAAATCGGCGAGCAAACGGGGCATCACCTGATCAACCTGCAACAGCGTTCTTGCGTGACGCGCAACATAAGTTGCCAATCCCTGCGCCTTATCCGGCAGACTGTGTATCGACAGCTCCACTCTGGCAATATCTGCATCCAGAAGACCGATTGAACCCTCATCCCCTTTGACACTGACCAGCAGTGCATCCCGCAGCAAAAATTCGAATACTTCCAGCTGCGCCTCGTTCGACTGCGGCAACAGAGCCAGTACATTGGCAACCATGCTGGGCAAATAAATCAGCGAGTTTTTCATCACTGCATTGCTGGATTTGAATTCGTTGAGTTGCTCATCACGGCGCTCAATTTGCAGTCGCAACTCGGCCAACTCACGACGCATTTCGGGAGAATCCGGCAGCAAACCATTTTTTTTATGCTGCTGAAGCGCTGTGTTCAACTCGCCTATCCGCTCCATCAGGGCCGTCACTGCGTCATAGTTATTAGCCAGCCGATAATGCAGTTGCAGCACCGCCTCACCCAGCTCCGTATCGCGTTTTTGCAGCTCGGCTATGTCACTCACCACCTGATTGTGACTGACAGGATCAACCGGCTGCGCCTTAATGAACAGCAGCAGCAGGCCTGTCAAAGCCGCCAGCGCCAGCAGCGCCTGCAAACGATTTTGTTTAAATGAGAACTTCATTTGGCAGTGTCCACAATCACAGTGGAAGATGAGCCTGTATATTCCCCGGTCAGCGTGTTGAGAAACCTGACAATCCTGCTGATCTCAACCTGCTGCAAATCGATGCCCAATTGGTATTTAGCCATCACGGCAACCGCCTTCTCCAGACTATCGGCGGATGCGTCGTGAAAGTAAGGCGCAGTCAATGCCACGTTGCGCAGCGAAGGGACTCGGAACTCGTAGCGGTGATCCTCGTTATGAGTCAGGTTGTATCGGCCTAAATCCTCTTTCTGAATATTGCCTCGATGCTCAAAATAATTTTCAACCAGCCCCAGCTTTTCATACATATTGCCGCCCACGTTCACCCCTTGGTGGCAACTAATACAACCCAGATTCTTGAACAAAAAATAGCCTGCATACTCTTCACCATCGATCGCATTCTTTTCTCCGCGCAGAAAACGATCGAACTTGCCATTGGGAGTAACCAGCGATCGTTCGAAAGTAGCGATGGCATCCTTGACTGTTTCACGCTTGATACCCGCCTTGTAGAGCGCGGCGAAATCGCGGTGATAGGCCGCATCATTTTCCAGTTTGGAGATGACGTCAGGCCAGACGGCACCCATCTCCTTGGGATTCTGTACCGGCCCGTCGATCTGATCTTCCAGCGTCGCAGCACGCCCATCCCAGAACTGCCGGAAATTGAAACCGCTGTTAAACACGGTGGGGGCATTTATTGCACCGACAGCGCCACCTATACCAGTCGAGCGCGGCAGGCGATCAACCCCGCCACGAGCCAGATCGTGGCAACTCGCACAGGAAATCGTATTATCTGCAGACAGTATTGTATCGCTGAATAAGCGCTGCCCCAGCGCGACCTTGTTCTGGTCCAAGTGTGACACTAAAGGGATGGGCGTAATGGGTTCGTCACCAACCTCGACGGGAGGACGCCAGGGAGCTGGCGTGACCTGATGCCGTGCAATCGAAAAATACCAGTATGAAAACGCGGCACCGGCTAAAGCCAGCACAACTAAGTAGCGCAGTCGCATATATAAGAATAACCCCAATAAAAGGACAGGGAACCTACCGTACTGAACGGCTTTAAATCAAGCCTAAATAATTAAAATTAATTTATAAACAATGCATTACAAACACAACTAATACCCTCCCAATTGGTGGGCGAGCTTTTCAGCCTCATCATCCTTGAAGCGTTCGCGTATCGCCAACACACCGTCCCAGTCGGTCAGAAAGGCTTCGACACAAGCCGGATCAAAATGGCTGCCAGCACCTTCACGCAACAATTCAATCGCATGCTCGTCCTCCCAGGCTTTTTTGTAGGGACGCTCCGATGTCAGCGCATCGAATACATCGCCCACAGCACAAATTCTGGCGAACAGCGGAATCGCTTCACCGATCAGACCTTTGGGGTAGCCGCTGCCGTCGTATTTCTCATGATGTGCCAGGGCGATCTCCGCTGCGGCCTGCAACATCGTTGACTGGCTGCCACTGAGGATCTCGTAACCCTTGATGGCATGCCGTTTCATGATTTCGAATTCCGCCACATCCAGCCGTCCCGGTTTGAGCAGGATATAGTCTGGAATGCCTACCTTGCCGATATCGTGCATGGGAGCCGCTTCGAGCAACATTTCCTGATCTTCTTCCGACAAACCCAATTGTGCTGCGATAAGCTTGGAGTAATGAGACATGCGCAAAATATGCGCGCCGGTCTCAGGATCACGCGAATCCGCCGCCCTGGAAAGACGGACGATGGTCTCGCGCTCACGTGCCAGAATTTCTTCTGTCGCCTTTTTGACCTCTTCAGCCAGCCAGACGGCTCTGTCTTCCAATTTACGCTGACTGCGCCGTAACGACAGCATGTTGCGTGTACGAGCCAAGAATTCGGCCTTATCAATCGGCTTGGTCAGAAAATCGTTGGCGCCCGCATCAAGCGCCTGATGACGCACTTCAATCTGATCGTTTGCCGTCACCATCAATACAGGAATATCCGCGCGACCGGGGCAGGTACGGAACCTGCGCACGAATTCGATACCGTCCAGTTCAGGCATCATATAATCGACAATGACCAGGTCAGGAACCTGCTCAACGCAGTATGCCAACCCTTCCTGTGGCACGGTAAAACCCGTCGCGACACAATCTTCAAGGCGGCCGACCAGATGCGATATCAGCGTGACATTGATCGGTGTGTCATCAACCACGACAACATTCATTTTCATTTAGCTACCTTTCTTCGGCGCATTTCACACGAACCGGATCAACGCAAAGCCGCACAGATACGTAATCTATATGGAAAACGTCCGATATGCAAAACCCACTGCGCGGTGACCTATCTGAAAGAGAATCGATGCCGTGCAAACTGGACCAGCGCTGGGATGAAGGACAGCAGAATCACGCCGAGAATAATCAGGGTCAGGTTGTTTTTGACCAGCGGAATATTGCCGAAGAAGTAACCCGCCAGCGTCAGGCTGCCTATCCACGCGAAGCTGCCCAGCGCGCTATACGACACGAACAAACGGTAGCGCATCAGGCCTATGCCGGCGACAAAGGGAGCAAATGTACGAATGATGGGCATGAAACGTGCAAAGAGGATCGTCTTTCCGCCGTGCTTTTCATAGAAGGCGTGCGTCTTGTCCAGATGTTCACGCTTGAGAAAGCGCCCCTCAAGACGCAGGAACAAACGCATGCCAATCAGGCGACCGACCCAGTAGTTGGTGTTGTCGCCGCTGAAGGCTGCCAACATCAAAATCGGCATCAGCAATTGCAGTTGCAACGCATCCATCCCGCACAGGGCGCCCGCGACAAACAGCAGCGAATCACCGGGCAGGAAAGGCGCGAACACCAGGCCCGTCTCGGCAAATATAATGGCGAACAGAATGGCATAGACCCATACACCATAGTCTTGCACCATGGCCATCAGGTGGGTGTCCAGATGAAGAACAAGATCAATAAAGGCGGTCAGCAGTTCCAAAGCGGGATTCCAATTCTATAAATTCAGCTTGTAGCCATTTAGCGTGTGGCTTGTAGCTTTTGACTTAGCGCTACCAGCTACTTACCTCCAGCTACAGGCTGTTTATTACGGCAGCACTTCTTCGGCTTCGACTTTTTCAGGCTTGATGAAGTCTTCGCGCGACACGCCCAGCCACATCAAAATCGGACTGGCAACCAGCACCGAAGAATAGATACTGAACAGAATCCCGATCGTCAGTGCCATCGCGAAATAATGCAGCGTCTCGCCGCCCAGGAACAACATCGCGCCCACCATCATCTGGGTGCAACCATGGGTGATGATCGTGCGTGACATCGTGCGCGTGATCGCGTTGTCAATGATCTCGGTCACTTCCGCTTTGCGCATCTTGCGGAAATTTTCACGGATACGGTCGAACACGACGACCGATTCATTCACAGAATACCCCAGTACCGCCAGCACGGCCGCCAGCACTGACAACGAGAATTCCCACTGAAAGAAGGCGAAGAAACCCAGAATGATCACCACGTCATGCAAATTGGCGATGATCGCGGACAAGCCGAACTTCCACTCGAAGCGTATCCACAGATAACCAACGATCCCTAAACTGACCAGCAGCAGCGCCATCGCGCCGTTCTCGATCAGATCACGACCCACTTGGGGACCTACGAATTCGACGCGTCGCATCTCAACGCCGGCATCCTGCTGACGCAATGCATCCATTACCTGCTCGCTCAACTTGGCACCGGCAACGTTTTGCTTGAGTGGTACCTGAATCAACACGTCATGGCTGGAACCGAAGTTCTGTACCAGAACATCCGGCAGAGCCGCCTGAGCTAACTGTTCACGCACCTTGACCAGATCGGCGGGTTGCGCGTAATGCACTTCCATCACCGTACCACCTGTGAAGTCCACACCGAAATTCAACCCCCGGGTGGCCAGGAAAAACACTGCAAACAGGAAGGTCACCAGCGAAATGGACGTCGTGTAACGTCCGTAACTCATGAACGGGATGTCGCGCTTGATCTTAAAAAATTCCATTTTATTCCCTTAACCGATAGACACGTTAGTCAGTCTTGCACGGCGTCCGTAAACCAGATTCACAATACCGCGTGACACCAGCACCGAACTGAACATCGAAGTCAGAATACCCAGACACAACACGACTGCAAAGCCCTTGATCGGACCCGATCCAAACAGGAACAGTGCGATACCGGCGATCAGATTGGTGATATTCGAGTCGACGATCGTGGCGAACGCATTTTCATACCCCGCATTAATCGCCGCCTGCGGTGAAATTCCGTTGCGCAGTTCTTCTCGAATCCGCTCGTTGATCAATACGTTTGAGTCAATCGCCATACCGAGTGTCAGCGCGATACCCGCCATACCCGGCAACGTCAACGTGGCTTGCAGCATTGACAGCAACGCAATCAGTAGTAACAGGTTCGCCGCCAGCGCCAGTACGGAGATTGTGCCGAACATCAGGTAGTAAGCCACCATGAACACCGCGATCATCATGAAACCGATCTTGGTGGAATTGAAGCCGCGCGAGATGTTGTCCGCACCCAGGCTAGGTCCCACGGTACGCTCTTCGACGATTTCCATCGGCGCCGCCAATGCGCCGGCACGCAGCAGCAGCGCGGTATCCTGGGCTTCTTCGGTGCTCATTTTGCCGCTGATCTGCACACGGCCGCCGCCAATTTCTTCACGGATGACCGGCGCGGTGACAATTTCGCCCCTGCCTTTCTCAAACAGGATGATCGCCATGCGCTTACCGACATTTTCGCGGGTCGCATCCTTGAATTTACGCGCGCCCACACCGTCCAGATTGATGTGCACGGCCGCTTCATTGGAACGATTATCGAAACCAGGCTGCGCATCATTGATGCGCTCGCCGGTCAGCATCACCTGCTTCTTCACCAGCAAGGTGTTGCCTTCACGATCCTTGAACATCTCGGTACCGAACGGTGCAACTCCGCCGGCAGATACCTGATGTTCATCATCCACCATACGCACTTCCAGAGTTGCTGTGCGACCCAAAATATCCTTGGCACGCGCCGTGTCCTGCACGCCGGGTAACTGCACCACCACGCGATCCGCTCCCTGCTGCTGGATCACAGGTTCCGCCACACCCAGTTCATTGACACGGTTGCGCAGCGTCAGCAGATTTTGCTGCACTGCCGATTCCTGAATGCGGTGTTCGGCCTCAGGCTTCAACGCAGCTTGCAGCAGAAATTCGCCGCCCTGTTCTTTTTCGGTCAGCGCGTAATCAGCAAAGCGCTGTTTGAGCTGCGCCTCGCCCTTCGTTCTTGCGGCCGTATCGCGGAATTTCACCAGCAACAGATTACCCTCACGACTCACACCGGAATATGCGACATTTTCTTCACGCAACGCGCTGCGAATATCGCCGGTTGCCGCATCCAGCGCCTTGTCCAGCGCCGCTTTCATGTCGACCTGTAACAGAAAATGTACACCGCCGCGCAAGTCCAGACCGAGATACATCGGCAAGGCATGCATATTGGTCAGCCACTGCGGGGAACGCGGCAGCAAATTGAGCGCCACGACGTAATCTTCACCCAGCTGGGCTTTCAGCACATCTTTGGCTTTAAGCTGCAAATCTGTATCGGCAAAACGCGCCTTGATGCTTGCGCCGTCCAGCGTGACCATTTCAGCGTTAAGGTTGGCCGCCTTGAGTGCGGCTTCCACGCGGCCCAGCAAGGCAATATCGGCTTTCATACTGGCGCGCAAAGGCAAAATTTGCACGGCGGGCGACTCACCGAAGAAATTCGGCAAGGTGTAAATCAGGCCAGCCAACAACACGACCAGAATCAGCAGATATTTCCACAGCGGGTAACGGTTCATAACGACCTCTAAAGTATTGCGTGCGACACGGCTCTAACGGGCATGGCAAGAATGCCGCCACTGACAATGAAATTCGCGAGGATCACTTCCCTAGTCCCCTCCCGCAAGCGGGCGCGGAGGCAAACGAATCGCTTCGCGAATTTCATGTTATTGAGTGTGCTTACTTGATGGATTTGATGGTGCCTTTAGGCAATACAGCCTGAATAGCAGTCTTTTGCACGGTCACTTCCAGATTCTCAGCCAGTTCCACGCCGACATAGGCTTCAAAAACCTTGGTAACGCGGCCCAATTCGCCACCCACTGTCACAACTTCATCGCCGCGCTGCAAAGCTTCGACCATGCCCTTGTGCTCTTTGGCGCGCGTCTGTTGCGGACGCAAAACCAGGAAGTAAAATACCGCGACCAATGCGACCAGCGGCAAATACTCCATGAATCCGCCCTGTACCGACCCTGCCGCTGCTTCTGCATATGCATTACTGATAAACATTATTCTTGCTCCACGAATCAATCAAAGGGCGCGCATTCTAGCATGAAGCCAGTTACAGCTTCATGATAAGCGGGCGCGGCGTTCTGAGAAGCGCACGGCAAATTCTGCAAATGCATCGGCCTCGATCGACTGCCGGATTTCGTTCATCAGCTGCTGGTAGTAGTGGAGGTTGTGTATCGTATTGAGCCTGGCGCTCAAAATTTCCTTCAGGCGATACAAGTGATGCAGATAACCGCGACTGAAGTTCTGGCAGGTATAGCACCCGCACTCTTCATCAAGCGGACGGGTATCCAGGCGATATTGCGCATTCTTGATCTTGATGTCGCCGTTCTGAGTAAACAACATACCGTTGCGCGCATTGCGGGTCGGCATCACACAGTCGAACATGTCGATACCTTGCGCAACTGACGCCACCAGATCTTCAGGCGTGCCCACGCCCATCAGGTAACGCGGCTTGTCTTTCGGCAGCTTCGGTGCCGTGTGTTCAAGAATGCGCCGCATGTCTTCTTTGGGCTCGCCCACCGACAACCCGCCGATCGCATAGCCATCAAAGCCAATCCGGGTCAACTCGGCGAGCGACTCGTCGCGCAGCGCTTCATACATTCCGCCCTGCACGATACCGAACAGCGCGTTTGGATTCCCTTCATGCGCGGCCTTTGATCGCGCCGCCCAGCGCAACGACAGGCGCATCGAATCGGCCGCCTCCCGTTCCGTTGCAGGATAAGGCGTGCATTCGTCGAATATCATCGCGATGTCAGAGTTTAAAACGCGCTGGATGCGCATGGACTCTTCCGGCGTCAAAAACAGCTTGTCGCCATTAACCGGCGACTGAAACTTCACCCCTTCTTCGGTAATCTTGCGCAATGCACCGAGACTGAAAACCTGAAAACCGCCGGAATCGGTGAGTATCGGGCCATCCCAGCCCATGAAGTCATGCAAGCCGCCGTGCGCCTCGATGACCTCCAGACCGGGACGCAACCACAGGTGAAAGGTGTTACCCAGCACGATATGCGCGCCGATCTCGTGCAACTCGAGCGGGCTCATCGCCTTCACCGTGCCGTAGGTGCCGACCGGCATGAACGCCGGGGTTTGTACTGTGCCGTGCGCCAGCGTCAGTTGCCCGCGCCGCGCCAGTCCTGATGTCTTGTATAAAGTAAATTCCATGATATTTCCTATAGCCCGGGCTCAGCCCGATATTGGTTTAAGCTTCCGACTAACGACTAACGACTGTTTTTCTTTCGATCAGCATCGCATCGCCATAACTGAAAAAGCGATATTGTTGCTCCACCGCGTGGCGGTAAGCTTCCTTGATTTCGTCCATCCCGCCGAATGCGCTCACCAGCATCAGCAACGTGGACTTGGGCAGGTGAAAATTGGTCAGCAACACATCCACCACGCGGAATCGATAGCCCGGCGTGATGAAAATTCGCGTCTCGCCTGATCCCGCCTTCAATTCCCCTGCTGCCGCTGCACTCTCCAGCGCACGCAAACTGGTCGTCCCCACCGCGATGACACGCCCTCCCTGCGCATGTGCCGCATCGATGGCATCCACCGTCGCCTGCGGTATTTCGTAGCACTCGCTGTGCATTGCATGCTCAGAAAGAAATTCAGCCCGCACCGGCTGAAAAGTCCCCGCCCCTACATGCAAGGTCACGTACGCAATTTTTATGCCCTTGTCCGTCAAGGCTTGCAGCATCGCATCGTCGAAATGCAGGCCTGCGGTCGGCGCTGCCACGGCACCTGAGGCGCGGGAGAAAACCGTCTGATAACGCTCCTCGTCTTCATCTTCCGCCGCATGCGTGATGTAGGGCGGCAAAGGAAGTCTGCCAAAACGCTCCAGCAGCGCCAGCACAGGTTCATCAGCACAGAAGCGCAAATGGAAGAACTCGCCCGCGCGCCCCAGAACCTCAACGCTCAGCTCGCCAGCCAGCAACAGATAACTGCCTGCAACGGGCGATTTGCTGGCGCGCACCTGTGCCAGCACCTCATGATCGTTCAACACACGCTCCACCAGCACTTCAATCTTGCCGCCGCTGCGTTTGATGCCGAACAACCGCGCCTTGATGACGCGCGTATCGTTCAAAACCAGCACATCATCCGGCTTAACCTTCTGTAATAAATCAACAAACTGGCAATCTTCCAGAATAGCGTCATTAACACACATCATGCGACTGGCACCAC
>JBBRBS010000030.1:0-16698 GCA_038205615.1 Burkholderiales bacterium
GCAGCCGGAACAGCGGCCGGAACAGCGGCCGGAACAGCGGCCGGAACCACAGCCGGAGCAACAACCGGAGCAACAACCGGAGCAACAACCGGAACCGCAGCCGGAACCGCAGCCGGAACCACAGCCGGAACCACAGCCGGAACAGCAGCCGGAACAGCAGCCGGAACAGCAGCAACGATAACGGCAACGACTGCCGGAACGGCAGGAATAACAGCGGGAGCGATAGCGACGCCAGTGGTAACGGTGCCGGCAACTGGGTTGCCTGTTGGCATACCCACCAGTGCAACTGTTACAGTCTCCGCGCCTGAGTTGCCCGTCCCGGCAGTAGCGATGCCATTGACGGTATCCGTGCTGCCGGCAACGGTTACCGCTGCTATCACGGCACCGGCCGCCGCTGTCGCTGCGACTCCCGCGAATATAATTAACCCGCTCATTGATGCCAGCAACCCCGCCATCGCGGCAGCGATTGCCGCTTATCACATGGTCGATGGTATTTTCGACACCGCATGGCCTCATGATGAAGGAAACCCTGCTGCGCCGGTTAATCTTAATGAAATCCGGGCTGTCACAGAGGTTCAGCCGATCAGGCTTGATTTAACCGTATGAATTATTTTATCTGGGCGCTTACATCAACCAGGTTGATCGCACGATCAGGTGACAATAAGTTCACTACATGATGTGTTATTCTGTCACCTGTCGGTTATCCCGATTGCATCGGTATTATTCCTGAAATTCAATCGTTAATATTTAATGAATAATCAAAAGGTTGCGTTGACTTTGTTGTTGTGCATGACGGGGCGGGCAATTTATGCAGCCGACTATGCCAGCGAGACGGACTACTATCAGGAGCTTCCTGTCGTGTTGAGTGCGTCGCGTTTATCGCAACCGCTATCTGAAGCACCCAATGCGATGACGGTGATCGATCGCAAGATGATTGTGGCATCCGGTTTTCGCTCGATACCCGATTTGTTCAAGCTGGTGCCGGGCATGTATGTCAGCTCTTACAAGGGCAGCCAGGCCTTTGTTGCCTATCATGGATCGATCGATCAATACGCACACAGCATGCAGGTGATGATCGACGGTCGCAGCGTGTATATGCCACCGATGAGTATGGTGGATTGGGCGGATTTGCCTCTTTCCGTTGATGATATCGAGCGCATCGAGGTGATACGCGGACCTGCTGCCGCATCGCACGGCGCGAACTCAACGCAGGGAGTGATCAGCATTACGACCCGGGATGCAGGCGCTTTGGATGGAAAAAGTGTGTCGGTCACGCGCGGGGGCAAGGGAATCAACGACGTATCTGCGCGTGTCGGTCATCGAGGCGATACGCTTGATTACCGGATGACGCTGGCCTACAGCGCCGATAACGGTTACGACAACCTCACTGCGCCGCCCAATAACTACCCCATCACAAAATCTCAGGCATCAAGTCTGCTCAACAATACTTTTGATAGCAATCAGACGCGCATGCTCAATTACCGCGCGGATTATCACCCCGATGGTGCCGATCGTTACGATGTGCAGTTTGGTTTCAATCACAATGTGAAAGATGTCGGCTGGACTGACAGTACGGGCAATCCGGTTCATAACCTGTTCGCCAATTCAAATTTTGTGCAACTAGGTTGGATACGTGCGCTGGATGACAGTGCAGAGTTTGCTTTGCGCTTCTACCATATCGGGCAAGACCAGCATGAGGCATTTTCTAAAGTTTCGCTTGTGCCTAACCAGGTTACGCAGTCGGTCAATGCCATTCGTGACGAAATCGAGATGCAACACACGTTACCCTTTTCAGACGCTAATCGCCTGGTCTACGGAGCCGCTTACCGGCTGGACAGAGTCGACAGCCTGGGGAATGACACCTTAAAAGCACTCAGTTATTCATCAATATCCAATACCAGCGAATACCGCCTGTTCGCACATGACGAGTGGCGTATCACACCAAAACTCCTGCTTAACACCGGAGCCATGGTCGAAACGGACGGAATGGGGAATCAGAATACCTCCCCGCGTGTTGCGTTAAATTTTCATATGACGCCACGGCATACCTTGCGTATCGGAACTTCGGTGGCGTATCGCACGCCGTCATTGACTGAGCAAAAAATTCCTGTGACACAGCCGGGTGAATTGTTCGTCATCAATGCCGTGGCAACCTCGCCGGGTTTGATGCCGGAGCGGCTGATGTCGCGCGAAATCGGCTATCTCGGCGAATTGCCCGACTGGGCTACCTCGATTGATCTGCGCCTGTTCAGCGACCAGCTCAGCAACGGGATTTACGGTTCATCGGCGACAAATCGTTTTGTGAATGGATTTTCTGCGCAATATCGGGGGCTTGAAGCGACCTTGAAACATTCGTTCGGCGAGGAACGCGAGTTGACAGCTAATTTTGCACATGAATTGGCCAGCAGCAATGTGCCCGCTCTTGTTGCGGCAGGAAAGATGAGACCGACTCTGGGCATGCCATCGGGAGCTGACCTGTTGAGCTTCAACACGCCGCGTAACAGCGCCAGCCTGCTGTACTCACAGCGCCTGGCGCACGATGTTTCATTCAGTACGGCCTTTTACTATCAGGCCGCTATGCAGCCGTTCGATCGCGGCATTATCGATCATCAACCGATACAGCGCCGCGTTGATGCGCGCGTCGCCCGTGCGTTCAATCAGGGCGGTGGTGTCAAAGGGGAGCTGGCGCTGGTGCTGCAAAACCTGTTCGATGCAAAGTACACGGAATATGTCGCCAATAACGTCTTCAACCGGCGCGGCTATATCACGCTGACGCTTAACTGGTGAGATGAATCTTCGCCGCATCATTGTAGCCTGTTCGCTTTTTCTGCTGGTTTCGGCGGCCTGGGGCGCAGAAAATTTACGTGTGCTGGTCGTGCAAAGCGATAACAATACGCTGTATCAGACCTTCACAAACGCGCTGACCGGGAGTCTGCCGGCGAACATTCATTTAACCTTGGTGCTGCGCGCCGAGGATTTCGATGCGCAACAGGGCGACTTGATCGTGACGGTCGGTGTGAAAGCCGCCGATCGGGTGGCGGGTAAAACAACACTGCCGATGCTGGCGGCAATGATGCCGAGCAATACCTTTACTGATCTGCTGGCTAAACGATCGCGCACCCGGTCGACTGCGGCACTCTACCTCGATCAGTCCTGGGTTCGACAGGTGGCTTTTTTGAGTGCGGCAATCCCTGAGCGCCACAAAATAGGGGTGTTGCATGCTGCCGATACCCACCTTGATATATCGGCGTTGCGCATTGAATTGACCCGTCGCCATGGAACGCTGATTTCACGGTCTTTGCATAATGCCGATACGCTGTTCGCCGATCTTGAAGAGGTGCTGATTGCGAGCGACGTGTTGCTTGCGGTGCCGGATGGTGCGGTTTATAACGGCAGCAACATCCGCAATATCTTACTGTCGAGTTATCGTCGCGGCATTCCGCTGGTCGGTTTTTCGCAGGCGTATGTCAAAGCCGGCGCATTGTGTGCGATCTTCTCCACCCCCGAACAGCTGGCAGCCCAGGCCGGCGCTGCAATTGTCTCATTCGCCAATACCGGTAAATTACCCGATACACAGTATCCATTGCTTTATACCATCGCCGTCAATCAGGAAGTAGCCAGAACCCTGGGGCTCACCATTCAGTCAGCCGAATCACTTCGGTTGCAAATCGAAAAATCACAGGGGGTACTGCGATGAAACACAGGACGTACGATATTCGCACGCATATCGCCTGGCTGATGCTGTTGCCTTTTCTGGTGATGGTGATCAGCATGGAAACTTTTTTTGTGCATGAACGCTATGTCGATCTGGATAACGATCTGCTCGCGCGTGGCCAAACGATAGTCCGCCAACTGGCGGTCAGCAGTGAGTATGGCGTATTCTCTAACAACCGCGCCTTTTTAGCCGATATGGCCGACAATGTGTTGCGGCAAACGGATGTAAAGTCGGTCGTGGTGTTGAACGCGGCGTCGAAAATTATGGTGAGCGCAGGTTCCATGCCATACACCGTGGTGGAGGATGGCGAAACTTCCGGGTCTGTTAGTGCCTACGCGCGGCTCAAATCGGTGAGCCGTGACGTGCCGGTCTTCGATAACGGTAATACGTTGCTGTTGTATCAGCCCATCCTGTCGACACAGCTTGTGTTTGATGAGACGGACGCCACGCCGGTCGTGCCGCAGGCGGGGGGCGTGGTGATTGAAATGAGCCGCGATGAAATTCGCAAACTCAAATCCCGACTGTTCTGGTTCACCTCACTGGTGACGGCCGCCTTCCTGCTGGTAACCCTGTATCTGGTGCATCTTGCCAGTCGCCGTATCATCGAGCCCATCATACGGTTGAGTGCGGCGATTCAGGCTATTGGTGCCGGCCATCTTGAAACACGCGTGATCGTGCCCAGCCGGATCAATGAGCTGTGTACTTTAACCCGTGGTATCAACCAGATGACGGAGGATTTGCAGCATGAGCGGGCGATCTTGCAGCGCCGAATTGATGAGGCGACACAGCAGTTACACGGCCTCGCATTTTATGACACGCTGACGGGGTTACCCAATCGCCGCCTGCTGAATGACAGGCTGAGTCAGGCTTTGGCTGACAGTCAACGTGGCGGGCATTATGGCGCTTTGATGTTTCTCGATCTGGATAATTTCAAACCGATCAATGACCAGTTCGGCCATGCGGTCGGGGATTTGTTGTTGATTGAAGCTTCGCGTCGTATCGGCAGTTGCCTGCGCGAGACGGATACCGTCGCGAGATTTGGCGGTGATGAATTCGTCGTGATGCTCGGCAAGTTGCGTGTTGACCATGCCGAAGCCGTCAAGCTGGCTTATGTCGTTGCGGAAAAGATTCGTCAGTTGCTAGCAGAGCGCTACTGCCTGAGCTACCGGCCGGCCGGGCAGCCGGACAGCATCGTCGAGCATGATTGCACGTCAAGTATCGGTGTGGTGCTGTTCCTGAATCATGAGAGCAGTCAGCAGGAGGTTCTGAGGCGGGCCGATGCTGCGATGTATCAGGCTAAAAAGGAAGGGCGAAACCGAATTTGCCTGTACGAACACGGCAAAACAGACGCCGTTGCGCCGGCATCGGATAATGCGTAATGTCGGATCGCTCACGTCGAACAGTACTGATTTGCAGGCCGGGAATCGCTGTTACGTCAGAGTCGAGTTGTTGCGGACCAGCAGGACTCTGTGCGGGAATAAAAATAAATTATTTTTAAGTGCAACGCAGGTTTAGGTGTTTGTGTGAACAACAGATGAAAATGCAACGTGATTTCCGAAGGCGTGGAGACCGAAGCGCAGCTCGAATTTCTCAACCTGCGCGGCTGCCATGCACATCGGGGTTATCTGTTCAGCAAGCCGCTGCCGGTTGAACAGTTCGAATTGTTGCTGGGGGTCGCAATGTTGACCTGACACTCGCACTCAGAGCAATATTCAGGCTATGGTTTCTTAAAATGAACAGGAGAGCATCATGAGATCGCAATTTTTTAAATGGTCCGGCTGCTTGTGCGCGGCACTTCTGAGCGGAATGACGCCGGCAGACGCTGAAGAGTTCAGGCAGGAGCTTGTCGGTGATGTCGGTTTGGGCGGCTACTACTCGCGCAGCATTGTTCGCGGCAATCAAAATGAACTCAGTGTGCTGCCGTATCTTGACTTCGAATACGGCAGGATGTTCGCCAGGGTCGATACGCTGGGTGTTAAAACGATCGAGCTGGGGCATGGCTATCTGGAATTGGTCGGCAGGATAAGTCAGGATGGCTTTAAGACGAATGCGCCCAATTTGCAGGGTCTTGGCAAAAGAGAAACCTCTCTCCCGATCGGTGTCGGCACCCTCCAGGTGACGTCGCTGGGCGGGGTTATGATCAATGCATTTCACGATGTCAACCGGTCGCGGGGAGATTTATTCGAGGTGATCTATGGCGGGCAGGTCGATCTGCCACGGGTGACGTTATATCCACTGATCGGCGGCGAATATCAGTCCAGAAAATATGTGCGTTATTACTACGGCGTCTCGGCCATTGAGGCTGCTAACAGTCAATATGCCGCCTACCAGCCGGCGGATGCCGTGAACGGGCTGATTGGACTGATAGCCGAGATCAGGCTGACCGATGAATATTTTCTCAATTGCAATGTACGCCGAAAATGGCTCGGCAACGCGATCCAGCTCAGTCCTGTCGTGAGTCAGAAATATCTGGATACGGGCTATCTGTCACTGAGTTACCGGTTCAGGTAAGCGCGCCCGTGGCTTTCAGTGTCGGGTACTAGACGGGCGACAGTGCAGGCAAAGCCTGATAGAATGCGCGGTCGTTATTTTATCAATCCCCGTTTGGAGAATTTAGCATGGCTGTAGAACGTACTCTGTCAATTATCAAACCTGATGCTGTTGCAAAAAATGTTATCGGTCAAATCTACTCGCGTTTCGAAGGCGCTGGCCTGAAAGTCATCGCTGCACGCATGACTCAATTGTCCCGCGCTGAAGCTGAAGGCTTTTACGCTGTGCACGCCGCACGTCCTTTCTTCAACGACCTGGTCAGCTTCATGATTTCCGGTCCTGTGATGATTCAGGCTCTGGAAGGCGAAGGCGCAATCTTGAAGAATCGCGACCTGATGGGCGCGACTGATCCTAAGAAGGCTGATAAGGGCACGATCCGTGCTGATTTCGCCGACAGCATCGATGCAAATGCAGTACATGGTTCTGACGCAGCTGAAACAGCCGCAGTTGAAATCGCGTATTTCTTCCCTGCAATGAATGTTTACTCGCGTTAATTTTTGAAATAAGCAATGCCACAAAACCTCCTCGATCTTGATGCGCACGCGCTAACTGCCTATTTCACGGAAATGGGCGAAAAGCCGTTCCGTGCGAAGCAGTTGCTGCGCTGGATTTACCAGGTCGGGGAGTCCGATTTTGCCGCGATGACCGACATCAAGGCTGTGTTGCGTGAGAAACTGGCACGCAATGCCTGTATTACCGTGCCGGATATTGTCAAGGAAGAACTGTCCGACGACGGCACGCGCAAGTGGCTGCTGAGCGTCGGCGCCGGAAATGCCGTTGAAGCGGTGTATATCCCGGAAGCGTCACGCGGCACGCTGTGTATTTCTTCTCAGGCCGGGTGCGCGCTGGATTGCTCATTCTGTTCAACCGGCAAGCAGGGCTTTAATCGCAACCTCAGTGTGGCGGAAATTATCGGCCAGCTTTGGTGGGCGAATCACAGGTTGGGCAAAAATTCTGAAGGCAACTGGCCGGTCAGTAATGTCGTGATGATGGGTATGGGCGAACCGTTGCTCAATTTCGACAATACGGTCAGTGCGCTGCGCCTGATGCTGGATGATCAGGCTTATGGCCTGTCGCGCCGTCGTGTGACGGTTTCCACTTCCGGCATCGTGCCGGCGATGGACAGGCTGCGCGATGAGTGTCCGGTGGCGCTGGCCGTGTCGCTGCATGCGCCGAATGACGCGCTGCGCAATCAACTCGTGCCGATCAATCAGAAGTATCCATTAAAAGAGCTGATGGCGGCCTGCCGTCGTTACTTGGAGCGCGCACCGCGCGATTTCATCACCTTCGAGTACGTGATGCTCGACGGGATCAATGACTCGGTGCAGCAGGCTCATGAGCTGGTCAGGCTGGTACGCGACGTTCCTTGCAAGTTAAACCTGATCCCGTTCAATCCTTTTTCGCAGTCGCCCTATAAACGCTCAAGACCGGATGCGATACAGCGATTTCGCGATGTGCTGATGCAGGCTGGCATTACCACCACCACCCGCAAGACGCGCGGCGACGATATCGCGGCGGCATGCGGGCAGCTGGCAGGCCAGGTGCTGGACAAGACCAAACGCACCGGACAGCGTCCGGTCGTGTTCCATAGCAGTGAGGCAGAACAATGAAGCGCGTAGCCCTGATGGTCATGTTGGTGTTGGCCGGCTGTGCTGGCGGCCATACGGTGAAACAGCCGGGTAATGAGCGCGCGCAAAACAGTGCAAAAATTCACACCGAACTGGCCGGTATGTATTTCGAACGCGCCCAGATGGGGGTCGCGCTGTCTGAAATCGAACTTGCCTTGCTGGCAGATCGCAATTACGCGCCGGCCTATAACGTGCGCGGCTTGATCCACATGTCGCTGCGCGAGGACAAAGAAGCGGAAGACGATTTTGTGCAGAGTTTGCGTCTGGATAAGGCGGATTCTGAGGCGCATAACAATTACGGCTGGTTTTTGTGCCAGCGCGGTCGTGAACGTGAATCCATCGCCCATTTCATGGCCGCGGTGAAAAATCCTTTGTATACCACGCCGGAGCGGGCTTATCTGAACGCAGGTGTGTGTTTTCAAAAAGCGGGCAATAATGCCGAGGCGGAAGATTTTCTGCAGCGCGCCTTGCGGGTACAGCCGGATTTGACGCAGGCGCTCATCTCGATGGCCGAGCTTAAATTTGCGGAAGGTGACGCCCCGGCTGCCAGCCGGTATTTTGCAAGATTTGCGCAGAAAAATGAAAACCTGACCGCCGCTCAGTTGTGGCTGGCGATACGTATAGAGCGCAGGGCAGGGGACGGTAATGCGGAGGCAAGTTATGCCCTGCAGTTGCGCGAACACTATCCTGACGCGCGTGAAACTCAATTGTTGATGCATGGGGAATGATGGAACAGTTACCAGAGAATAATGCTGTAGACGCTGCGGTGCCGGATGTGGCAACGATGCCATCTGTCGGGCAGCAGTTGCGAGCAGGCCGTGACCGTTTGGGCATGAGCATCGAGGATGTGGTCGCCAAGATCAAACTGGCGTCGCGTCAAATTGTCGCGCTGGAAGAAGATGATTTTCAGGCGCTGCCGGAGACCGCTTTTTTGCGCGGGTTTGTACGCAGCTATGCCAAACTGTTGCAGATCGAGGCGCAGCCGCTGCTGGACGCGTTGCCGGGGGCTGTTGTTGCCAAAGTCATCGTGGATATGCCGCAGGTTGAAGCTCCGTTCCCTTCAGAAAAAACAGCGCGCCGGCAAAACTTGAATTTGTTGATTGCCGCTTTGATTGTTGCGCTGCTGATCGTTGGTTTTTCGGTATGGCAAAACTATTCACCGGAGGCACCAGTGGCGGTGCCTGAAGCGTCGTCGGATGCCGCAATGGTGACGACACCGCTGCCTTTGCCTGAACAGGCCGAAATTCTTGATGCTTCAGGTGTTGTTGAAGCGGGCGTGCCTGAATCGGCCGTTGTCGCACCTCCTGTTCAGGCCGCGCCATTATTGGCTGCATCAGCACCGACGGCAGTCATGGTTAAACCTTCAACCGCGTTGCGTCTGGTGTTCGACAAGGAATCCTGGGCTGAAATAAAGGATCAGTCCGGAAAAACGCTGATCAAACAGGTTAATCCGGCTGGCAGTGAGTTGCGTTTAGAAGGTGTCGCCCCCTTTACGCTGGTGATCGGTCATGCCGCCTCGGTGCATTTGTATTATCGGGAAAAATCGGTGGATCTGACCTCCTACATCAACGCGGCCAGTGATGTGGCGCGCATGACGCTGGAGTAACGCGCATGGATGTCATTAAACGTCGCCCGTCACAACGGGTGCTGGTAGGGGGCGTGATGCTGGGGGGCGGTGCGCCCATCGTCGTGCAATCCATGACCAACACCGACACGGCGGATGTGGATGCGACCACCAAACAGGTGCTCGAGCTGGCTCGCGCAGGTTCGGAGCTGGTGCGTATCACAGTCAATACACCCGAGGCTGCAGCCGGCGTGGTTCATATCCGCAGAAGGCTCGATGCGCTGGGTTGTTCCGTGCCGCTGGTCGGCGACTTTCATTACAACGGCCATCGCTTGCTGACCGAGTTTCCTGACTGCGCTGTTGCGCTGGCGAAATACCGCATCAATCCTGGTAATGTCGGGCGTTCGCGCGCGGCCGATGATCCGTTTACCATCATGATTCAGACCGCGATACGTTATGACAAGCCGGTGCGCATCGGGGTGAACTGGGGCAGTCTGGACCAGAACCTGGTTGTGCGGATGATGGATCAGAATGCGCTGCTGCCTGAACCCAAAGATGTCAAGGAAGTCACCCGCGCAGCGCTGATTGCCTCTGCAATCGAGAGTGCACAACGCGCCGAACAGCTGGGCATGCAGCATAACCGTATCGTGTTGTCATGCAAAGTCAGCGAAGTTCAGGATTTGATTGCCGTCTACCGTGCACTGACACAGCAATGTGATTATGCGCTGCATCTGGGGCTGACCGAGGCTGGCATGGGCTCCAAAGGCATTGTGGCCTCCACCGCCGCGCTGGCTGTTCTGCTGCAAGAAGGCATCGGTGATACGATACGCATCTCCCTGACGCCGGAGCCGGGAGGGGATCGCACCCAGGAAGTGCTGGTCGGCCAGGAAATATTGCAGACGATGGGCATGCGCGCCTTCGCGCCAATGGTTACCGCCTGTCCGGGTTGCGGCCGCACGACCAGCAGCTTCTTTCAGGAGTTGGCGCAAAGCATACAGCGTCACTTGCGCGCACAAATGCCGATCTGGCGCGAACAGTATCTGGGCGTGGAGAACATGACCGTCGCGGTGATGGGCTGCGTTGTGAACGGTCCGGGTGAGAGCAAGATGGCGAATATCGGCATCAGCCTGCCCGGTACCGGCGAGACGCCGGCAGCACCCGTTTATATCGACGGCGAGAAGGCGATGACGTTGCGCGGCGACAATATTGCGGCGGAGTTTACCGGCATCGTCGATGATTATGTGACCAGAAAATATGTGAGGCGAGAAACAGCGAGTAGCCTGTAGCACGTAGCGGGCGGCAAATTTTTGCTACTCGCTACCAGCTACCGGCTACTGGCTCAAAATTATTTTATGAGCAACGAAACACTACAAGCCGTACGCGGCATGAACGACATCCTGCCGGACGAGGCATCACTCTGGTTATGGTTTGAAGAAGTGGTGCGCGACTGGCTGAACAGCTATGGCTATCGCAATATCCGCATGCCGCTGGTGGAACCCACAGCCCTGTTCTGCCGGGCGATCGGTGAAGTCACTGACATCGTGGAAAAAGAGATGTACAGCTTCGAGGACAGTCTGAACGGCGATCAGTTGACGCTGCGCCCTGAAGGTACGGCTTCCTGCGTGCGTGCGGTGTTGCAGCATAATTTGCTGTATAACGCGCCGCAACGTCTGTATTACAGCGGGCCGATGTTTCGTCATGAGCGCCCGCAAAAAGGGCGTTATCGCCAGTTCCATCAGGTAGGCGTGGAAGCATTGGGGTTTGCCGGGCCGGATATCGACGCCGAACAGATCATGATGTGCGCACGCTTGTGGAAAATGCTGGGCCTGACAGATGTGACGCTGCAACTGAATACGCTGGGCGATTCTGCGTGCCGCCATAGCCATCGCGCCAAGTTGATTGCGTATTTTGAGCAGAATCTTGAACTTTTGGATGCAGAGGCAACGCGGCGTCTGCACAGTAATCCGCTGCGCATACTGGACAGCAAGAATCCGGCGATGCAGGCGTTGATTGAAGCGGCACCGAAACTGATGGATGAGCTGAATGCTGATGCGCTGACGCATTTTGCAGCGGTGCAGGCGATCCTGACGAGGCATGACATTGCATTCGAAATTAACCCGCGTCTGGTGCGAGGGCTCGATTATTACAATCGCACCGTGTTCGAGTGGGTGACGACCAAGCTGGGCGCGCAAGGCACGATCTGCGCCGGTGGTCGTTACGACGGGCTGATCGAACAAATCGGCGGAAAACCGGCGCCCGCGATGGGTTTCGCGATGGGCATCGAGCGCCTGCTGGTCTTGTTGCAGGAAGCCGGTATGGCGTTGCCCAAGCCGCAGGTTGATGTTTATGTCGTCCATCAGGGCGAGTTGGCCGGCCAATTGGCAAGTCAGGTTGCAGAACAGTTGCGTGATGCTGATCTGCGCGTCGTGATGCATTGTGGCGGTGGTAGTTTCAAATCGCAAATGAAAAAGGCCGATGCCAGCTGTGCCGTCGTGGCAGTGGTGATCGGTGACGATGAAGCACAGGCGAATGAAGTGAGCGTCAAACCGATGCAGGGTGGCACGCAGGTACGGGTGAGCGTGCAGGATCTCGCCACCACGATTAACAAACTTATCAAGCAGGAGTAAAACATGGCAGTTTTGGATTTGCAGGAGCAGGAACAACTCGATACGCTCAAGGCTTGGTGGAAAGACAACGGCAACTGGGTGCTCGGTGTGGTGTTGGTCGTGACCGTTGCGATGGGTGGCTGGCGCGGCTGGCAGTATTACCAGACCAAGCAGGCTAGTGAGGCGGCGACCCTGTATCAACAATTTGTCGAGCAGCTGTCCAGTAATGACGCCAAACGGGTCAATGATGCCGCAGCGGCGGTGATGGATAAATATGCGGCGACCCCTTATGCATCGCGTGCGGCTTTGATCGCGGCTCAGGTCAACGAGTCGGGCAAGGATGCCGTGCGTGCCAAGACGCAATTGCAATGGGTGATCGAACATGCATCTGAAGACGGCCTGAAAAGCGTCGCCGCTCTGCGCATGTCATCGATCTTGCTGGATGAAAAGGATTACGCTGGCGCCTTGAAACTGCTCGATGCCAAACATGCTGCATCTTTCGATGCGCTGTATGCCGATCTGAAGGGCGATGTGCTCGGTGCACAAGGTAAACCTGCTGAAGCGCGTGCCGCGTACCAGCTGGCATTTGACAAACTCGATCAGAAGAGCGGCTATCGCAATCTGGTTCAGATGAAGCTGGATGCATTCGGAGCTGCAAAATGATCGTTCATCGTTTGCAACTACTGGTCGTATTGCTGGCTTTGAGCGGCTGTGGCACCGTTGACACGGTCAAGGGCTGGATGGGCAAGACGCCGGGTGGGGATGCACCTGCCAAACTGGTTGAGTTCAAAGAAACTGTAAAATTTGCAGAACGCTGGCATGGCAACTTCGGCGATACGGGGGACAATCCATTGAAGGCCGCATTGACATCCAATGCGGTTTACGGTGCCTCCGGCCAGGGTCGGCTGACGCGACTTGATCGCGCCACGGGACGAGAAGTATGGAATATCGACAGCAAAATTTCAGTTTCCGCCGGGGTTGGTGTCGGCGAGAGTTTGGTGCTGATCGGCAGCGATAAAGGCGAGGTGCTGGCATTTGATGAGAATGGTAAATTGCGCTGGAAACAAACGGTTTCCAGCGAAGTGCTGGGCGCCCCGCAAGTAAGTGAAGGGGTGGTGGTCGTGCGCAGCGGCGACGGACATATTGCGGGTCTGGCTGCGGCCGATGGTCATCGTCTGTGGATTTATGAACGCAGCACGCCGTCCCTGGTCGTGCGCAGTCATGCAGGCGTGACGGTGCGCCGCGGCGTAGCATATGCCGGTTTTGCCGGCGGCAAGCTGGTCGCTATCAAGTTGGCGGATGGTTCGCTGCTGTGGGAAAATACCGTATCGCAACCGCGCGGCAATACCGAGCTGGAGCGCATCAGTGACATTACCAGCAATCCAGTCGTGAGCGATGCACAAGTCTGTGCGATTGCTTTTCAGGGGCGCCTGGCCTGTTATGAAACGGAGCAGGGCAGCTCGTTGTGGAACAGGGAAATCGGCAGCGATAAGGGGCTGTTTATTTTGCGTAAGCAGCTCTATGTCAGCGATACACGCGGCGCGGTAATGGCGCTGGATAAGGACAGTGGCAGCACGGTGTGGAAGAACGAGCAGTTGTTGTTGCGCAACACATCAGCACCTTACGCACAGGATCATTTCGTTGTGGTCGGCGACTATGAGGGCTACTTGCATGGTCTAAGTCGTGATGATGGCCGTTTTGTCGCACGTACCAAGCTGGACGGCAGTGCGATAGTAGCGGCTCCGGTCGAAATGGATGACGGCCTACTGGTGCAAACGCGCAGCGGCGGCATCTATTCGTTGTCTATTCATTAGATGACAATTAACAATTAACCATTAATAATCAATAACTCAATATGTTACCCACACTTGTATTAGTTGGTCGTCCGAATGTGGGTAAGTCCACTTTGTTCAATCGTCTCACGCGCAGTCGCGACGCACTGGTAGCTGATCAGCCGGGCCTGACCCGGGATCGCCATTACGGGCGCGGCCGGGTAGGAGAGCGTCCTTATCTGGTTGTCGATACCGGCGGGCTTGAGCCTGTCGCCAAAGACGGCATCATGTTCGAGATGGCCCGCCAAAGCCGTCAGGCCGTGGATGAGGCGGACATCGTCCTGTTTCTGGTCGATGGTCGTGCGGGCTGCACGCCGCAGGATCTGATCATCGCCACACAATTGCGCAAGACCGGCAAGCCGATCCTGCTCCTGGTCAACAAGGCCGAAGGCATGGCGCGCGCGCGCGTCACTGCCGAATTCTTCGAGCTTGGATTGGGCGAGCCCTATCCGATTTCCTCAGCCCACGGCGATAATGTCGTCGAAGTGATCGAAATCGCGCTTGAGAACTTCCCTGAAGAAGAGGTTGAAGAGGATGTGGTTGTTCAGGACAAACCGCCTAAGCTGGCCATCGTGGGCCGCCCGAATGTCGGTAAATCCACGCTGGTGAACGCCATTTTAGGTGAACAGCGCGTGATCGCATTCGATCAGCCCGGCACCACCCGCGATAGTATCTACATCGATTTCGAGCGCGAAGGAAAACAATACACCATCATCGACACCGCAGGCGTACGACGTCGCGGTAAGGTCGATGAAGCCGTCGAAAAATTTTCTGTCATCAAGACGATGCAGGCGATTGAAGACGCCAACGTGGTGGTGCTGGTGGTCGATGCTCGCGATCAGATTACTGAACAGGATGCGCACGTCGCCGATTTCGTGTTGCAAGCCGGACGCGCGCTGGTGCTGGCGGTCAATAAATGGGACGGTCTGGACAATCATCAGCGCGAGATGGTCAAGAGCGATATCGAACGCAAGCTGCATTTCCTGGATTTCGCCAAACGCCATTACATTTCTGCACTCAACGGCAACGGCATTGGAAATGTACTGACCTCGGTTGATGAGGCTTATGCTGCGGCCATGGCGAAAATGTCCACGCCCAAGCTGACTCGTGCATTGCTGGGCGCGGTCGAGAAACAGGCACCACCGAAGGTGGGCCGTTTCCTGCCCAAGATGCGCTACGCCCATCAGGGCGGCAGCAACCCGCCGCTGATCGTGGTTCACGGCAGCGGTCTGGACAATATTCCTGCCAGTTATGCGCGCTATCTGGAACGCGCTTTTGCCGAAGTTTTCAGGCTGCAAGGCACACCGTTGAAGATCCAGTTCAACTCTAGCAAGAATCCATTCGAGGGCAAGAAACCCCGTGCGCTGACCGAGGCCGAACAACGCTCAGCCCACCGCGCCCGGATTCGTGGTCGCAAGCTGTACGGCAAACAATAACCGTCGCCTGTTCACGTTCAAGCGGCAAATCGACCTGACTCTCAGATAGTCTTGCCGGTTTGCCGCTTTTTATTTGGATTCACCTGTCTGGTTGATTCCTGTTTCGCCCATTCGCTTGCCGTGGAGATTTTGCAAAAATCAGACTGCACGGGGCAATTAATGCAGTCCACTGAGCGCATGAAATCACTTACCTGTCGATTATTTCGAAATTCTTTAGAAACCAATACCGCTTGATTTGTATTTGTAGCCCGCGCTATGATCATTTACAGACAAAGGAGTACAAAATGAACACGTTAATCGATGCGGAACGGGACGGAGAAGGTTACCTGATCGATCCTTCGGTGTGGAATGATGAGACTGCCCGCGAACTGGCTACGGAAGAGAGTCTGGAATTAACTGAAGAGTATTGGCCGATGCTGTATTTTATGCGGGACTACTGGCGTGAACATCAAGTCGCTCCCGATGTCCGTCACGTGGTGGATTTTCTCGCCGGCACGACGGATATGGACAAAAAGGCGGCCAAAACTCGTCTGTTTGAACTCTTTCCTTACGGATACGTAAAGCAGGCTTGCAAAATCTCAGGGATGATGCGGCCGCGCGCCTGGAGTACCGGCTGAACCCAGCTTGCCGTTAATATAGTCAACTTTTTTATCTGGCGCGGCTTCGCAATCGCCCAATTTAAACCTGGTTTTTGAGCTGTTGATTGATGAGGCATTTATTCTGATCGGGATGATTCGTTTATACTGAATCCCGCTTTGATATAACGGATACTCATGGATCAGCTACTTTTTTCGTTCGCCGCCTTTTTGACAGGACTCCTGGCTGGTGCCGCTGTGATATGGCTTGTGATGCGGGGGCGTGCATCTGCTGCGCATAGCGAAATTCAGCTGGAAATGGTGCGGCTCAATGAGCGATTGAACGCCGCGCAGGAAGACGCCCGGCGTCTGGCCGCTGAGCAAGCCAATGCGGAAAACACGATCCGATTACTCGAACTGAATCTGGGTGATTTGCGTGAGAAGACCGGGGCGGCGGCGGCTACGGTTGCGAACCTGAGCGCTCAGCTGAGTTTGCTCCGGCGCGAGCGGGATGAGCTTGCCGCGTTGCGGGATCAGCTGAATGTCGAGCAGCGGCGTCTTAGTAATCAGGTGAGCGAGTTGTCGACCAGTTTGACGGCGGAGCGTGAAAAAGCCAGTGAGAACCTCGCGGTATTGAATAATGCGCGTGAAGAATTAAGCAATCAATTCAAGGTGTTGGCCAATGAAATTTTGGAGGATAAAACAAAGCGTTTTACCGAACAGAATCAGACCAATATCAGTCAGTTGCTTGAACCGCTGAAAATCAAGATCAGCGAGTTTCAGGGCCAGGTG
>JBBRBS010000031.1:0-16232 GCA_038205615.1 Burkholderiales bacterium
CAAGCCCTGGGCGTGGATGAACTATCTGTGCGACAGGACGAAACGGCTAGTTCACCTGCCAGTCCGGCTGCCAATCCACTGGGAAGCCAGATCATCACCGTCGGCAAGCGACTCTCGCAACGCGCGTTTATCAGCTACGCACAGGGGATCACGGCCGTGGCGGGGGTCACGAAGCTCACCTACCTCCTGACACCCCGGGTGAATATCGTCACTCAGGCGGGTATGGATAACGCCATCGATGTGTTTTACACCTTCAGCTTTGACTGACGCCACACCTTCTGCACAGGAATTCAGCCGCGCCTCTTAACACTCAGCCATCCCCCGGCAAATCAATGTCCATTCGTACGCTTGCGCACAGATTATGGAGGATCAGGCGTGTAAATTTCGCACGTATCCCGCTCAGCCTCTGCGCGCTACAGCCTTCATTTCATTCAGACAATAACCCGGCATAAGACCATGACTCCTCTAAAAAATATGCTGATACTGCTATCAGCATTGATTAGCGGCATCGCGGTTGCATCACCGAATAATTTTTCAATTAAGATAGGTTCTGCCCTTGTCTGCAGTAATCAGGTGAGTTCAGAATATTTCAACGACTATATGCAAAAATTTTTCGGGAAGCCTGCCTTCTCTGCGGGAGGTGCAAACTGGTGGAAAGTGAACGAGACATTATTCGATTCCAACGTTCAATATATTATTGTAGGCTTGGGTCAGAACTTTATTGGCGCCACTTTCAAGGATCAACCTGACAAATTAATCGTAAAGCTAAGAGACAATATGGGAATGACTTTTAAGCAGACGAAAATTGGCATGTGGGTCGCCCCCTCTGCCGGGGTCATCATCCGGTATTACGACAAAAACACGCCCAGCAAGATGTACTGCATGGGCTCGCCACGCACTCCTGTTAGTTACTAAGGAGATGCTGATTTAATCCATTCGTAGTGAGCCTGTCGAACCATGAACGGATTAAATATCAAATAATCATTTGGTTACACACGCCCTTCGACACGCTCAGCGCGAACGGATGATTTGTTCAGCGCTTACTTAGTTCGCTACCGCACAGAAACACTGCGACACTCAGTTCAATCTTCCTCCTTCACAGGGTTAAGTTGTTTTATGAGCGGGGAAATTTATGGCAAGTAACTTCGTTGATCGCACCGTCACGCTCAACTGGCTGGCGCGCCTGAAAATCGTTCTGATCGAGTCGCTGAGCTCCTGGGTTGATCATCGTGCATCCAGCAAAGGTGCGGCGCTTGCTTTCTACACTTTGTTTTCGATGACGCCGATTCTGGTTCTGGCCATCGCGTTCGCCGGTTACGTATTCGGTACAGAAGCGGCTCAGGGGGAGATCGTCGCTCAAATACAGGGACTGGTCGGACCCAATGGCGCACAGGTCATCCAGGCAATGCTGGCAGCCGCGCGCGATCCGGACTCCGGACTGGTAGCGACGCTCATCGCATTCGTCTTGCTGCTACTGGGGGCGACCAGCGTCTTCGCCGAACTTAAGGACAGCCTGGATGAAATGTGGGGCATCGACAAACCCAGTCAGTCAGCCTTCAGCGTGCTACTTAAAAACAGACTATTGTCCTTTGGCATGGTATTGGTACTGGCTTTCCTGCTGCTTGTCTCCCTTGTCGTCAGCGCCATACTGGCCATGCTTGAACACAATGCCTACGGGGTTCTGGGCAGTTCCGCCACGGTGCTCGCGACGATCTCCTCCTTCATCTCGTTCGGCGTGATCGCCTGCATGTTCGCCGTCATCTACAAAACTCTGCCTGATGCACCGCTGTCGTGGCGCGACGTCTGGATCGGCGCCGCCTTCACGGCCGGGCTGTTCAGCCTGGGTAAATATGCGATCGGTTTGTATCTGGGCAACAGCGGCGTGGCATCCAGTTTTGGTGCCGCCGGATCCCTGATCGCGTTGCTGCTATGGGTATACTACTCGGCGCAGATTTTCTTTCTCGGTGCTGAATTCACAAGGCATTACGCGCTGTGGTTCGGCAGTCTGCAGCATAAGCGTTTGCACTGCGATGCTATCGCGCGGAAGCCAGACAGATGAGCAGGCTATAGCATATGTACGCTAGCGAACAGATCGTCTGACTTACACAATTGAGAATGGCGGACATGAACCTAAGATGGGCATGCATTCCTGATTTTTTTCAGCATAATCAACAGGTTGATTAAAGCAGAAAATTTAACCGGTCGCTTTTAAAGGAGAACTTCATGAGCCAATATCAAATAGCCGTCATTGTCGGCAGCCTTCGCCGCGCTTCATTCAATCGCCAGCTGGCTCATGCCATCGAGAAACTGGCACCGGCTGAATTCACGTTCAAACAGGTAGAAATCGGCGATCTGCCGCTTTACAATCAGGATGAGGATGCGAATCCGGCCGAATCCGTGAAACGACTGAAAGATGAAATTACCGCGGCCCAAGGTCTGCTATTTGTCACGCCCGAATACAACCGCTCTGTCCCGGGGGTACTCAAGAATGCGATCGACCATGCCTCGCGCCCCTACGGTCAGAGCGCCTGGGCTAAAAAACCCGCCGGTGTGCTGGGTGTTTCAGTCGGCGTCATCGGCACATCATTGGCACAGCAGCATTTGCGCAATGTTCTGGCCTATCTGGACGTGCCGACGATGGGTCAACCCGAAGCCTTTCTTCAGGCGACAGAAGGACTGGTTGATCAGGAAGGCAACATCGGCGCCGGCAGCCGGGAATTTTTACAAAACTGGATGGATCATTATGTCGCGTGGATAAAAATGCATGCCGTCTGATACGCCAACCAAAAATCATAAAAGGAATCAGGCACAATGTGTTTTTCAGCGACAGCAAGTTTTATAGCCGGTGTTTCTTTGACCGCAATCGGCGTGGCAACGGTGAAAATGTCGAGATGCAAGACAGACATACCATTTGCGATGATTCCGCTTTTGTTCGGGATTCAGCAACTCATTGAGGGCATGCTGTGGCTGTCATTCATGTTCGAGGCACCGTTGCTCAATGTGAGCATGACTTACTTGTTCACGTTTTTCTCGCATGTGCTGTGGCCGATATTTATGCCGTTATCAATTGGCCTGATGGAAACAGTGCCCTGGCGTAAAAAAGTGATCTTGGCATTCCAGATCACTGGGGGCGCAGTCGGCCTGTACCTTCTGTACTTTATTATCAGATTCCCGATCACGTCTGAAATCAAGGTACACGTCATGTACATCTTTCCGCATTTTCACAAACCCATGGTGCTGTTGCTTTATATTGCAGCTACCTGTGTCAGCGGCTTCTTTTCGAGTCACAGGATGGTCAATATCTTTGGTGCGCTCGCGCTGTTGCTTTTTATCGTCTCTTACTGGTTCTACACGGTCGCTTTTTTCTCCGTGTGGTGCTTCTTTTCCGCAATATTAAGCGCGGTCATTTATCTGCACTTCAGGCCCGCAAATGGAGGCGCACCTGACTTGATGACGCAACGCACCTGATTCGTTCAGGCTTCGGCGTGCGCAATCCGGATAATTTCAGCAGCGATATTTTCCGGTGACAGAATAAAATCGATGCAGCCGCTATCAATTGAGCTCGAAGGCATATCAGGCTGACTTGCTGTATCCGGTTTCTGCGCGATGGTGATGCCGCCCACTTCTTTAATGCCGCACAGTGCGGCGGCTCCGTCTCCATCAAAACCTGAGACGATAACGGCAATAAGCTTGCCGTCCCAATTACTACTCAGTGAGCGCAGAAAAACCGTGATGACATCGGGCCAGCCCCGTGGCTTCGATATCGGCTCCAGACGAAACTCCCCCTCAAGAACATGTAAATCCCGATTTTCAGGGATGATAAATACATGATCAGGTTCGATGACCAGACTGTCCGTAATCAGTTCAACCGGCATCGTTGTAAAGCGCGGAAGAACCTGATGGAGTTGTGTGGGTGTTTTAGTGATGTGATTGACGATGACGATCGCCACGCCCATATCATTTGGCAGATTTTTCAGAAGGCGAATATAAGCATCGAGCCCACCCGCCGATCCGCCGACACAAACAACAGGGAAATTTTTAACCGGTGATTCCACGTTAAGCGACATCAACCTCACCTTTTTCTTTACCGTAAGCTGCCAACAACACGTCGACATAATAGTTGCAAAGCTACGGCAATCGGGCTTTGCCGTATGTTCGCCTCCGCACAGAGCAGGCAAGTTATAAATAGTAACGTTGCAACAAATGAAAAAATCGCTTCGCATAGCGACCGCCATCGCAGCGGTACTGATACTCATCATTGCAGTGGCAATGGTTGTGCTGCTCAATTTCGACTGGAATCTGGCTCGTCCATGGCTCAATGCGCACACCAGCGAGGCGCTCGGCCGCCCTTTCATCATTGCGGGCGATCTCTCACTGAGCTGGGAAAAACAGATCTCAATCAATCAGCAACAAGGCTGGCGCGATAGCGTGCCGTGGCCGCATTTAGTCGCACAGGACATACACATCAGCAATCCACCCGACATGGCGGCAGCCCCTACGGCTACCGGTGACATGATGAACATCAGCCGAATCGCTTTTTCACTGAATCCTTTCGCATTGCTGAACAAGAATATCGAGATTCCGCTGCTGAGTTTCAATTCGCCGGTGATAAACCTGCTGCGCCGTGCCGATGGCGAGAACAACTGGACATTCAAAAACGACAACAAACCGTCCCCCTGGCAACTGAAATTGCAAAAAATTGTCTTCTCCAAAGGCCGTGTTCACCTGATCGACGCGATCAGGCATGCCGATTTAACCGCCGATATCAATACGCTGGCCGACGATCCGATCTATGGCGTGGAATGGCAATTACACGGAAAACTGGCGGACGATGCGGTCAGTGGCGCTGGCCGCGCAGGCAGCGTGTTATCGTTGCAACAGCAAACGATACCCTACCCTGTCATGGCCCGGATTCACGTTGGAAAAACGATCATCGCCGCAAAAGGCGTGCTGACCAAACCCTCCGATCTGGCAGCCCTCGACATGCACCTTTCTGTGTCCGGCGTGAGCATGGGCCGCTTGTATTTGATTAGCGGCATCTACTTTCCGGAGACGCCGCCATTTAAAACAGATGGCCACCTAATCGGCACGCTGGGTGCACATGGCAGCCATTGGACCTATGAGAATTTCAGCGGCAAGGTGGGCGCCAGCGACATAGAAGGCCACCTTGATTTCCGGTCAGGGCTGGCACGCCCCTTGTTATCCGGCACCGTCGTCTCCCACGTGCTGCACTTTGCCGATCTGGCTCCATTGATCGGCGCCGACTCGACGTCCAGCAAAAACCGTCGCGGGGCAGCCACTGTCCAGCCGGCAGACAAAATATTGCCCGTTGAACCGTTCAAAACCGAACGCTGGTCCAGTGTCGATGCTGACATCAAATTCAGCGCCGATAAAATTATCCGCAACAAAGCCTTACCCGTCAGCCGCTTGATGGCCAATGTGCACTTGCAGGACGGCGTGCTGTCTTTGCTGCCGCTCAATTTCGATATGGCCGGCGGCAATATGAGTGCGAACATGACATTCGATGGCAGCGGGAAAGCCGGCAAAAATGCGATCAAAGCCAACATGAAGGTGACGACGCGCCATTTGCAGCTGAAACAATTATTCCCCACTTTACAGCCGCTACAAACGAGCGTTGGCGAAGTCAATGGCGATGCATCGCTGTCCGCAGTCGGCAATTCCATCGCCAGCTTACTCGGAGATGCCAATGGCGAAATCAAGCTACTGATCAATCAAGGCACCATCAGCAAACTCTTGCTCGAAGAAATGGGTCTGAATATTGGCCGCGTGATCCTCACCAAACTGGCAGGCGACAAACCGGTCAAGCTCAATTGTATGGCAACCGATCTGGGCGTGACCAATGGTCTGATCCAGACACGCAGTTTTATCATCGACACGGACGATGCAATTATCGACGTCAGCGGCAAGATCAATTTGACACAGGAACAACTGGATTTGACCATCAAAACCAATAGCCGCGGGCTGCGCGTGTTATCGCTCAGATCACCGATCTCTGTGCGCGGCAGTTTCATGAAGCCGCGCGTGAGTATCAACAAGGGTGTCATGGCAATGAAAGCCGGTGGCGCGATTGCACTGATCGTGCTGGCGCCGGTCGCAGCCCTGATACCGTTGATAAAAACAGGACCGGGGGACAACAGCGAATGCGCCAGGCTATTGGCAGATGCACGAATAAAACCGTTGTCCCCGCCCGCAGGCCAGACCTACCGCAGAAAAATCAAACCCAAGGTCAAGTAATAATACAGAGGCGGCTTCAACGCTGAGGTGCAACTTTGTTAAGAAACCGACCTCAGCATGCCAAAGAGAGGTTATTCCAGACCAAAAACGGCCTTGGCACGCGCCAGCACGGCATCGGGGTCAAAAGGCTTGGTGATATAATCATTCGCACCTACCGACAAACCGCGCTGACGATCAATATCCTGCCCCTTCGCGGTCAGCATGATGATTTCAATCCCCGACAGCGTCTGGTCAGCGCGAATCTGCTCGCAAACATCATAGCCGTTGAGTATGGGCATCATCACATCGAGAAAAACCAGACGCGGATACTGGCGCCGTATTACTTCAAGCGCCTGCTCACCATTGCTGGCCAGATAGATTTCCACCCCCTGGTCTTCAAGCTCTTCCAGCGTTTCTTCCAGCAGGATGCGGATATGCGTTTCATCATCAACAATTACAATACAGTTATTCATTGCGGATTCCCTGTTTGGTTGATCGTATCCGACTCGGCTTGGATTCGTGCGGTGAGTGTTGTAAGAAAAGCATCGACGATGGCGGGATCGAACTGAGTGCCCGCTCCCTTCCTGATTTCGAGGTTGGCAGTCGCAAAGTCCATTCCACGGCGATAGGGCCTGTCGGTTGTCATGGCATCAAAAGCGTCAGCGACGGCGATGATTCTGGCGTGCAAGGGAATGGTATGGCCTTGCAGACCGTGGTTGTATCCCTTGCCATCGAAACGCTCGTGGTGGAAACGTACCCCATCCACGACATGGCGCAGCAGTCGGCTATGATTGAGAATATCGGCACCGTGTTCGGTGTGACGCTTCATTTGTTCCCTTTCCTTCGGGTTGAGCGGTGTGGATTTCAGCAGGATGTGGTCACGAACGCCAATCTTGCCGACGTCATGCAGCATGGCTGACAAGCGCAGATCACTGATGTCTTTTTCCGGCAAGCCAAGAAGTTCTGCCGTCATCACCGAATATTGGGTAACGCGTTGCGTGTGTCCGGCGGTGTAGGTGTCACGCTTTTCAATGGTTTCAGCCAGCACGGAGACGGTCGATTGAAATAATTCCTGCAACTCGGTGTAGAGCTGTGCGTTGCGAAGCACGATGCCTCCATGAGAGGCCAATGTCTCCAGCAGCTTAAGGTCATTTGCCGAAAATGGACCGTTTCCCGCTGCGACCAGCATGCCAATCCGGGTGTCGTCCGTTTTCAGGGGAGCGCACATCATCGCAGGATAATCCGTCTCGCCTGCAAAACCTGAGGCGCGTTCGACGCAATTGAAAATATCCGCCTGTCCGTCAGCGAAGACGCGCCCGACAATGCCTTCACCCACTGACAAGATTTCTTGGTGGCGTAGCGTGGTACCAGCCACCAACCGCAGTTGCTCTTCTTCCACAAGAAAAATCATGCCGGCCTCACAGTTGACCAGCCGTCGCACTTCGCCAATCAGGCTGCTACATACCTCTCCCAAGTTCAAGTTGGTGCCGACGACCTCATGCAAATTGAATAGCAGGTTGATTTCCCGATACATATCGAGCGCCTCGCCAGCAACGGCTTTTTTTTCCATCTCTATGGCGATTAGTCCTTCCAGCAAGGCTACCAGCGCCTCTGCCTGCTGCGGAGCGATCAGCCAGGCTACGGTGCTGCCGTCAAACGATACAGGTACGCGGCAATCATCATCCAGACTCGCATCCCCTGCCAGCGTCGCCCCCTGTTCGTCGACAATATGGTAGGGCGTACCAAGCAGGTCAGCCAGCCGGTTCAGACTGCGCTGCACGATTTCGTGTCCCAATATCTGCATCAGGGTGAGCGGATTAAAGAGCCTCATGCTTTTGTGCCGTCAGTGATCAGCAGCAGCACACGCTCCTGATTGCGTACCATCTGCAGGGACGAGACGACATTACCCGAGAGGCTGCGCGGTCCTGTGACAATGACCGTGTGCGGGCCATCCGATCGAGCCTGCTTCACGCTGGTGACCCGTGCCGATGTTTGGTCTAGGACGTAGCCACGGGCGAGGAGTACATCGCGCAGTGAAGAAATTGAGGATTCGTCGTTATCGACCACGATGAGTTTCTTGTGTGTTTCACGTTGCTTGAGCAGGCTGTCAATACTCTCGATGAGCTCCTCAATACGTACAGGTTTGGTCAGATAGCGGTCAACGCCGAGCTGACGGCCGCGCTGACGGTCGTCGATAATGGAGAGAATGATAATCGGAATCGAGTTGGTCTCTGGCGCACCGCGCAGCACCGAGACAACATCGAAGCCACTGATACCGGGCATCATGACGTCGAGAACGATGAGATCGGGGGGATTGGTCCTGGCTTGGCTGATTGCGTCATAGCCATCGACCGCCTCACGAACACGATATCCTGCCTCTTCCAGCTCCTGGCGCAACAAATCGCGGATATTGGCTTCGTCGTCGACAACCAGCACCGTGTATCCGGCGGTCGAATCCTGCTCATCTGGAAGGAAATAATCCCTGAGCCGCACGACACCTTCCTGCACCGGTTCAGTCACGCCTTCCGGCAGCGGCAGGATCACTGTAAATGTACTGCCACTGCCCGGCGTGCTCTCAACGGTGATCGTACCCCCATGGTGCTTGGCGATTTGCTTGCAAATCGCAAGTCCGAGACCGGTGCCTTTCGGCTTATCTGTCAGCGTGTCGCCTACCTGCCTGAAACGTTCGAAAAGTTGTTGTTGGTCAGCTTGTGAAATACCAATCCCGCTGTCCTGCACATAAATGGCAACTCCCTTATCGACGGCCCTAGCACCGCAAACCACCTCGCCTTGCGCAGTAAATTTGACGGCATTTGACAGCAGATTAATGACGACCTGTAGCAGGCGATCGGCATCACCGAGCAAAGGTGGCAGCTTGTCCGGTATTTCGGTGACCAGCCGCAAGCCTTTTTGCTCGAACAACGCAGATGAGGCTGCTGCGGCACGTTGAATAAGATTGCCGACTTCAATCGGTTCAGAGCGCCATTCGACCTTGCCTGCCTCAATCTTGGTCAGGTCGAGTACATCATTGATAAGGTTACTCAATCGCTCGCCTTCGAGAATGATGATATCGAGATTGTCGTTAATGCGCGCTGCAGCCTTGGCCGTTTTGTCGGTAGCGTCGCTCAGTGCAGGCAGGATATTCTGACTGAACTGCTTACGGATAAGCTTTGCGAATCCGAGCACCGACGTCAGCGGTGTGCGCAATTCGTGGGAAACATTGGCGATGAAATCGGTCTTCATCCGGGATATTGCCAGCTCCTGCGTAATATCGCGAAAAGTAAATACCGCGCCCTGTTCGGATTGATGACCCGTTCCATCAATATCAAGTAGCGAGGCAATCGCATTTGCCGTGCGTTGGCTAGGCAGAGATATCTGACTACTGACAGGAAAGTGCTCAACGCCGGCACCTTGCAGTGTCCGATCAACGAGTGCAACCAGATCCTCACCCAGCGCTTCGCGGCATTCATGCCCGATGATGAAATCATCCAGACTGAACATATCCATGAAGGAACGGTTGGCATGGGTGATCACGCCATGACCGTCGATCACCAGCAAACCGTCACCCATACAATTCACTACCGCAGCCAGGTGATGCATCGTGTGCTGATACTGCAATGCATTTTGCCTGACGAGTTCCGCTTCACGGAGCCGTTTTTCCACGCGGATCAGAATGGCGCGGAAAAACCAGAACAATCCTGCTCCTAAAAACAGGCAGGCAAGGATGACAAGCAGCAAATTCCTACGTATCAATTGCGAGGCTTCGGTGACATCCTCGATGACCAGCAGGGCACCGACACGCTTGGAGGCCGCATCAGATATTGGAATAATAGCAATTCCAAAGCGGCGGCCATTTTCGCTGGCAACCGCCTGTTGAAGCTTATCGCTGATGAGATTTCGCCAGACGGGAACATAGACTGCCGCAACTCTAGGCAAACGTTCCTGCGTCGACATGATGACGACGTCACGCGGAAACTGATCCCAGTCAGGCTTGCGATCCAGCATGCGCATGCCCTCCTCCCAGTCGCCACGCCTGAGTAATGACTTGTCGAGCAGAACGGTAATATCGGCGTGCAAGGCAGGTTTAATATCCTCGATGACATTTTCAATTTCCTTACCCAACTCGATGTAACCCAGTAGTCGATCACCATCAAACCAGGGCACGACAGCTCGCAGCGTCAGCGTGCCGATCGGACCGACCTCAACCCCATAGGCAAGCGTGCGCTCGCGCTGCGCGGTCAGCAGCGTATAGCGATTAATCAAATCACCATATCGTTTTGGTTGATGGACGCGAAGCAAATTGATGCGATCCGGCTTGATAAAATAAAAATGAGTAATGTTGTGATTACGCTTGAGAGTATCAAACAGCGGACTCACTTCCTTAAACAGCGCGTCGCGATCTCCGGAAGCAAACGCGTGTTTGATACGGTCGTTGTGCAAAATGGCAACCAGCGTTGCCGACAGCATATCTGCCTCTTGGTCAACCGCAGTTTTGTAGTTGATCCCGACCGACTGCTTCAGTCGTGTCAGCGAGTCACCAAAATTATGCTGTTCCAACCAATATGCGCTAAAAGCAAAGGTACCCAGCAAAACAACCAGTACAGCTGCGAACAGACTGAGAATATTTCTCTTGAAAGGATAGCCAGCGGATAAGGTAAGCGTAGCCTTACCCTGGGGCGGATTGCTATTGTTGCTTGTCGGCATGAACATTTCGATCCACATCTGTCAATAACGTAGCGTGGATAGTACTCCTGTCAATATACAGGGGATAGTGGCACAAACGTTTTAATTGAACATCGCCCGACTTATGCGACAACCTCTTATAAACACTGGCTTATTTCCCTACACGTCATCAGAATTTCCTGATAGATTCTGCACGACCTACCTAGGTATAATGCGCAGTGACAACCGCTTCCGGCTTTGCTTTTAAAGTCGCTGTTATCAGAGGCTAAATATCCGTCCGGGGGTTTAAACTCGTCAAACCGAGCATAATTGCGTCATGCGGTTATGCCGAATTGAGCAGTTGCATCGAGTCGTTTTACCGGGAATAAATTTTGGGTAAATGAAAATGAACCTGATCCATCTGAGCAAAAGTGATATTTCAATCGGCAAACCATTGCCCTGGACGTTATATGACCAGCGCCACAGCGTGCTGCTTGAACAGGGAAGTGTGGTATCCGACAATGACCATCTTGACAAACTGCTGGCTCAAGGCGCCTGCCACGAACTCGTGTTGGAAATACCAACGAATGGAAACGGCAAAACGTTATTCGATGCGGGGGTGAATTCCGAACATTTAAAGCCTCTCGGCAGCAGGTCACACTTCACTTTTGATGACATGAGGCTTAAAACAGAAGACCGGCTTCAGCTACACCCCCCCGCTCAAATGGCCAGCAAACCCTTTCTTGTTAAGGTTATCGGCTTTCTGAGAGGCCACAGTCTGCTGGTTACATCACCTGTCATTGCACCAGGTACCTGGCTGCGATTGCTTGAGGGAGAAACGGTTAACATACGCTCCTTTTCAGGACAGAATGCATTCGCTTTTACGTGTACGATAGAACGGACATGTAAACAGCCTTATGAATACCTCCATTTGTCGTTTCCTGATGCAATCGAGGGCGTCGTTATACGCGAAGCCCCGAGGGTTAAAACCAACATCATTACTGCTGCGCGAATCAGTGATTGCGGCAAAGATGACGGGAATGTCACAGCCTTAATCTCAAACCTCAGTTCCAGTGGGGCCGCACTGGATGCAAGACAAATTTTGGGTAATGAAGGCGATATCCTCAACCTCTCATTTTGTGTCTATGTACACAATACTGAAGTTTATCTCACTCTTCAGGGAAAAATACGCAACGTCTTACGCTGCCACACAGCGGACATATCCGAACCTGATATGGTTCGTCATGGCATCGAATTTCAAAATATACAATTAAGTGACGCGATCATTCTGAAAAGCATGGTCTACCAACAGCTCATTGAGAATCCGCACATACTCGTGTAATGAGCGCGCCATTTTATAAAAGCAGCGCCTGCGTCAAACGTGTATTGACCGCAGCTATCAATCCGGCTTTCCAGACAAGTCAGAATCGTTCTGCGAGCGCCTTTTCCAGTTTGATCTGATCGACCGTAAAACCACGTATGCCATCGGCAAGCTTTTCAGTCGCCATCACATCCTGATTCATCTCCCAGCGGAATTGCGCCTCAGTCATCGACGCCGGCCGCGTTTCCATAAAGCCGGCGTAATACAGTTGACGCTGCAGCACACCGTCTGTGCTTTGCAGCTCTTCGAGCAATGACGGGCTGATCGTCAGGCGGTCGCACCCTGCCAGCGCCAGAATCTCGCCGCTGTTCCGGAAAGAGGCCCCCATCACCGTCGTCGTATAGCCGTATTCTTTGTAATACTGGTAGATGCGGCGTACAGACAACACACCCATATCTTCCTCGGCAGGAATATCAGTGCGTCCTTCGTGTGCCTTTTGCCAGTCAAAGATGCGCCCGACAAAGGGTGAAATCAGTGTGACGGCAGCTTCAGCGCAGCAGCGTGCCTGCGCAAAACCGAACAACAAGGTGAGGTTGCAGTGAATGCCTTCATGTTCGAGTATCTCGCCTGCGCGTATTCCCTCCCAGGTAGAGGCAATCTTAATCAGCACGCGCTCATTGCCTATGCCCGCCTCGTTATACAGCCGGATCAGCTGGCGTGCCTTGGTGAGCGTGGCACCGGTATCGAACGACAAGCGCGCATCCACTTCGGTAGAAATACGGCCCGGCACAATTTTCAGCACTTCCAGACCGACATTTACCGCGAGCTTGTCCATCGCGTCGTGCGCCTGCTGTTCACGGCTGTTGCTTTGAGATTTTGCCCAGCTGACCGCATCGGTGATTAGCGGTGCATACTCAGGCAAGCTTGCGGCCTTGAGTAAGAGCGAAGGGTTGGTGGTCGCATCCTCGGGTCGATGCCGGCGAATCGCTTCAATATCGCCGGTATCGGCGACGATGGCGGTCATGGATTTTAGTTGATCAAGCAGATTTGTCATACCGAGTTCCTTTCAAGGTCTGGTGTTGTCAAAAACTCTCGTGCTGATGGCCGCCTGTGCCATACCAACATAAAGGCTTACATTATTCGCAGGTGTCAGCCGACAATCTGTACGGCAACGCACGTTAAAGCAGCCACTGTAATCCTTAACCTAGCTCCTCGCCTTATTCCTTGAAGCAGCCGTGACTTCATCAGCAGAGAACCTGAAAAATGCCATATTGCTTAACAGCAGCTCAGCCTGACCGCTCATTTCCTCAGCGGTAGCGGCCAACTCTTCTGAAGCGGCCGCATTCTGCTGTGTCGTATTATTGAGCTGTCCCATCGCGCTGTTGATCTGCCCGACTCCGGATGATTGCTCATTTGATGCTGACGCAATTTCCTGCACCAGATCCGATGTTTTATTGATACTCGGCACCATGGCTTCAAGAAGTTTTCCGGCCTTCTCTGCCATCTCAACGCTGCTGCCGGCCAGCTCGCCGATTTCCTGTGCGGCCACCTGGCTGCGCTCGGCCAGTTTGCGAACTTCCGCTGCTACCACCGCAAACCCCTTGCCGTGTTCACCGGCGCGCGCCGCCTCGATCGCAGCGTTCAATGCGAGAAGATTGGTCTGATATGCGATGTCGTCGACGATACCGATCTTGCCGGCGATCTTCTTCATCGCATCGACCGTGCTGTTTACAGCCTGACCGCCTTCAGTGGCTTCCCGTGCGGCTTTCCCTGCCATACCGTCGGTGACCTTGGCGTTCGCGGTATTCTGGTCGATTGAAGCGGTCATTTGTTCAACGGATGCTGATACTTCCTCAACACTGGCCGCCTGTTCGCTGGTAGCCTGAGACAAGGATTGCGCCGTCGCGCTGATCTGCTCTGACGAACCCGACAATGCATCTGCTGATTCCTTGACCTGGCTGACGATACCACGCACACTTTCCACCATCGCGTTGAAGCTTACCGCCACTTGCGCCAGCTCATCTTTTCCCAGTACCTCTGCATGCACATCCAGACGGCCATCGGCCATCCCTGCGGTCGCGACATTCAGGCTCTTCACGACACGGGTGACTGATGCGTAAAAAGCGGCGTAGAGATAAAAAGCCAGTACCAGCATGACGGCAACGAATGACAGGTACAGGGCACGTTTCATCTTGAAACGTTCGATGCGGGCATCGAGCAAGGTATCCAGTTCCGGCAGCAGCAAATCATAGAATTTGAAAACCTGCCCGATCACCTCGGTCGCGCTGGCGAAGTAATCTGCAGGGACGATCGTTGTTTTCTCGACATTAATCAACTCCTGCCCCATCAAACCGACGAAGGAAGTCACAGATTTATGGACTTTTTCGATGTCACCGGCCACTTTTCTCTGCAACACAGGATTTCCGCTACCCGCCATTTTGATACCGTGTTCAACGGCATCCAACGAATCCCGTATTCCATTTTGCAGCACCGCCAGGCGCATCCGTTCATCAGCCGTTGCACCGCCATGGACAGCGGCGGCAGAACCCAGCGCACGCGATTGCCCCAGCGCCTCACTCATGGCAGGCAATCGGTTAACCAGCGCGTCACCCAGGTAATAACTGTCCAGATCCGGGTCCAGTGTAAGATTGGACGAATCGGCAACCTGCGTCATCAATGCCAGCATTTTGGCGATCAGTGCGGTATGCGCTGCGCCGCTCTCTTTTTGAGTCAGATTGAGCACTTTACCGCGCAACCCCTGCCATTCGTCTTTGATATGCTTCCATTGCGCGGAAGTAGCCAGCTCCTGTCCATATTGGCTATCGGCCGCATCGACCAGCACCACAGCCTCGTCAATCTGCTTGCGCTTACCCTCAGCCTTGCCGGAGAAAGAGGCATCCCCGCCCAGCAGAGCCGCCGCCATACCGCGATGCTGCTGGGTATTTTCGATCAGGCCTTTGAGCGGCATCAGGTATGAGGCACCTTTTTGCTCTTTTTGCGCAAAAGAAATGCCTTCGTTCGTTTCCATCACGAACAGGGAAATAAGAACGGCAATAGGCAGCACAAAGACAAGACTGATCAGGCCAAATTTATAGGCATAACGCAGACGGTTCATCAGTGCTGCGCCAGGCGCTAGTAAATATTGCATGCGTAATTAACCAGGCTTATTGAATTGCAACGAGTTCAGACTGAGCAACAGCAGTTCCACCGGTTGACTGTCCCAGCATCGACAGTTCGTCGACCGACAGCACCTTGTCGGCATTGAGGATGATGACGAACTTGCCGGCCACCTTGCCCATGCCACCAATAAAGTCGACGCGGATCTTCGCGCCGAAGGCGGGCGGCGGTTCGATCTCGCTCTTCGGAATTTCCAGCACTTCCGAAACACTGTCCACCATCACACCGATATCCTGTTTCGCATCCTCGCCTTGCACTTCGATGATAACGATGCAGGTGCGGCGCGAAACTTCCGTCTTGCCGCGCCCGAAGCGTGCTGACAGATCCACCACCGGCACCACGCTGCCACGCAGATTGATGACGCCCCGAATGAATCCAGGCATCATCGGCACTTCAGTCAGGCTGCCGTATTCGATGATTTCCTTGATATTGAGGATCGCGATCGCAAACATTTCGCCATTCAACAAAAAGGTCAGGTACTGATGATCCTCTTCTATCATCGCAGCGATGACAGGCAAATTTGTACTCATGATGCCCCCTTAGAAACGTTCGAAGTCCTGCTCATTGGGCGCACCGGCGGCGTACTTGTTCGCGGCAGGCTTCCTGACAGCAGACACTTTCGGCACACTGCGAGAAGGTCCTGCACTGTGGCGCACTGATGTCACCCCCTTAGCCGCCGAATCATCCAGCTTGAAGAAGGTCATCACCGTTTGCAACTGCTCGGCCTGACTGCTCATTTCTTCTGCGGTCGCAGCCAGTTCTTCCGAAGCGGATGCATTCTGTTGTGTCGTCTGGTTCAGTTGCCCCATCGCGCTGTTGATCTGGCCGACACCGCTGG
>JBBRBS010000032.1:0-15894 GCA_038205615.1 Burkholderiales bacterium
TCAAAAAATACCCTCTTGCTTTCGCCGGGGCGGCGCATTGTATCGCCGTTTGAGAGGGGGGCGGACAGGTTTGCGCTTGTGTTTGATGCGCATCTGCTAATCCGCTATAATGCACGCAATCTTTATGCGGGGTGAACTCACGGTTCTTCCCGCTTCTTTATGTCTATCTTGGGGGTGTCTGGTGACGCAAACGAATCCTGCAATTCTTGTTCTTGCCGATGGGACGGTGTTTCGCGGTGTTTCCATCGGAGCCGCCGGTAGCCGCGTAGGCGAGGTGGTTTTTAATACCTCGATGACCGGCTATCAGGAAATACTCACTGATCCTTCGTATTGCCGGCAAATTGTCACGCTGACGTGTCCTCATATCGGTAATGTCGGGGTGAACGATGAAGACGTCGAGTCACGTCAGGTTTTTGCCAGCGGACTGGTGATACGCGATCTGTCTCTGGCGGTGAGCAACTGGCGCTGCACGCAGTCGTTGCCGGCTTATCTTAAGGCTAACGATGTGGTGGCGATTGCCGGAATCGATACCCGCAAGCTCACGCGCATCCTGCGTGAAAAGGGTGCGCAAAGCGGTTGCATCGCGACGGGATCGGATGAAGTGGCGGCGCTGGCCGCCGCGCGCGGCTTCGCGGGTCTGGCTGGTATGGATCTGGCACAAGTGGTGACCTGCGATGAGTCCTACGAATGGAGTGAAGGCGTGTGGCAGCTGGGTAGTGTTCACGGGCAAGATCGGGAAGAAGCCGTTGTTCCTGCTTTAATTAAATCTTTTCATGTGGTGGCTTACGATTTCGGCGTGAAGCGGAATATTCTGCGCATGTTGGCCGAGCGCGGTTGCCGCATTACCGTTGTGCCGGCGAAAACGCCTGCTGCTGCAGTGCTGGCGATGCAGCCGGATGGCGTGTTTCTGTCCAATGGTCCGGGCGATCCTGAACCGTGTGATTATGCGATTGCTGCGACGCAGCAGGTGCTGGATGCGGGCATTCCGCTGTTCGGTATCTGTCTGGGGCATCAGATTCTGGGGCTGGCCGTAGGTGCCAAGACGGTCAAGATGAAGTTCGGTCATCGCGGCGCGAATCATCCGGTGCAGGATCTGGCGACTCGTCAGGTGATGATCACCAGTCAGAATCACGGCTTCGCAGTGGATGCGGCAACGTTGCCGGGCAATGCGCGCGTAAGTCATGTGTCGCTTTTCGATGGAACATTGCAAGGCTTTGAATTGACTGATAAGCCTGCGTTCTGCTTCCAGGGGCATCCGGAAGCGAGTCCTGGCCCTCACGATGTGGACGGCTTGTTCGATAAATTTGTAGCAATGATGGAGGAGCGAGTAGCCGGTAGCCTGTAGCCGGAAGCTAAGCCGCGCCAGTATGGCGTGACGAAACGCTACCCGCTACGAGCTACGAGCTACAAGCTGAAAAAAATGCCAAAACGTACTGATCTGAAATCCATACTCATCATCGGCGCAGGCCCCATCGTCATCGGGCAGGCGTGCGAATTCGACTATTCCGGCGCGCAAGCCTGCAAGGCACTGCGCGAGGAAGGTTACCGCGTCATTCTGGTGAACTCGAATCCGGCCACGATCATGACCGATCCGGACATGGCGGATGCGACTTACATCGAGCCGATTACCTGGCAGATCGTCGAAAAGATTATCGCCAAGGAACGTCCCGATGCGATTCTGCCGACCATGGGTGGACAGACCGCGCTCAATTGCGCGCTCGATCTGGCGCATCACGGCGTGCTGGAAAAATACAACGTCGAGATGATCGGCGCATCGCGTGAAGCCATCGACATGGCGGAAGACCGCGAAAAGTTCAAGCAGGCGATGACCCGTATCGGTCTGGCCTCCGCGCGCTCGTATATCGCGCACAGCATGGAAGAGGCGTTGCAGGTGCAGCAGGTGCTGGGTTTTCCGACCGTGATCCGTCAGTCTTTCACGATGGGTGGTAGCGGAGGCGGTATCGCCTACAATCGCGAAGAATTTGTGGAGATTTGCGAGCGCGGACTGGAAGCGTCACCCACGCACGAGTTACTGATCGAAGAATCCTTGCTCGGCTGGAAAGAATACGAGATGGAGGTGGTGCGTGATCGTAATGACAATTGCATCATCATCTGCTCGATTGAAAATCTGGACCCGATGGGCGTGCATACTGGCGATTCGATCACCGTCGCGCCTGCGCAGACGCTGACCGACAAGGAATATCAGATTCTGCGCGATGCCTCCCTTGCGGTGTTGCGTGAAATCGGCGTGGAGACAGGTGGTTCCAACGTGCAGTTTTCCATCAACCCGGACGACGGGCGCATGGTGGTAATCGAGATGAATCCTCGCGTATCAAGATCAAGCGCGCTGGCCTCCAAGGCGACGGGTTTCCCGATTGCCAAGATCGCTGCCAAGCTGGCGGTGGGTTTTACGCTGGACGAATTACAGAACGACATCACGGGCGGCGCGACACCGGCTTCCTTTGAACCCACGATTGATTATGTGGTGACCAAGATACCGCGTTTTGCTTTCGAAAAATTCCCTCAGGCCAATGACCGCCTGACTACACAGATGAAATCGGTCGGCGAAGTGATGGCGATCGGCCGCACTTTTCAGGAGTCATTTCAGAAAGCCTTGCGCGGTCTGGAAGTCGGGGTCAACGGGCTGGATACCAAGTTCGATGATCAGGACGCGGTGACTGCTGAATTGCGTAATCCCGGTCCTGAGCGTATCTGGGCCGTATCGGATGCTTTTCGTATGGGTATGTCTGTCGAAGAAGTCTTTGCCGTCAGCAAGATCGACCGCTGGTTTCTGGTGCAGATCGCAGATCTGATCCGTCAGGAGCAGTCGCTTGTCGGCCGCACGCTGGAAAGTATTGATGCGGGAGAAATGCGCACATTAAAGCGCAGTGGATTCGCCGATGCGCGTCTTGCTGATTTGCTGGATACCGATCCTGCAGCGTTGCGCGCGTATCGTCATGCATTGGGCATACGCCCGGTGTACAAGCGCGTGGATACCTGTGCGGCTGAATTTTCCACCGACACAGCCTATATGTATTCCACTTATGAAGAGGAATGCGAATCCAATCCCACAAACAACAAGAAGATCATGGTGCTGGGCGGCGGGCCGAACCGTATCGGGCAGGGTATCGAATTCGATTATTGTTGCGTGCATGCCGCCTTGGCGATGCGCGAGGATGGCTATGAAACGATCATGGTCAACTGCAATCCGGAAACCGTGTCAACCGACTACGATACCTCAGATCGCCTGTATTTCGAGCCGCTGACGCTCGAAGACGTGTTGGAAGTGGTCGCAGTTGAAAAGCCGGTCGGCGTGATCGTGCAGTACGGCGGTCAGACGCCGTTGAGCCTGGCGCGCGGTCTGGAGAAGAACGGCGTGCCTATCATCGGCACCTCGCCTGATATGATCGACTGTGCGGAAGATCGCGAACGCTTCAAGCAGATGCTGATGGCGCTTGATTTGAAGCAGCCGCCGAATCGCACTGCGAGCACGGTGGCCGAAGGTCTGGCTGGTGCTGCCGCGATTGGTTATCCGTTGGTGATGCGACCTTCCAATGTGCTGGGTGGCCGTGCGATGGAAATCATTCATGAACAGGTCGACCTGGAGCGCTACATGCGCGACGCGGAAGTGATGTCCAAGACCTATCCTGAACGTTTGCCTATCCTGCTCGACCGTTTTCTGAACGATGCGATCGAGGTGGACGTGGATGCCGTATCCGATGGTGTGGATGTGATTATCGGCGGCATCATGGAGCACATAGAGGAAGCCGGCGTGCATTCGGGCGATTCAGCCTGTTCATTGCCGCCATTTAGTCTCGCGCCGTCCATGCAGAATGAATTGCGTCGCCAGACAGTTGCGATGGCACGTGCGCTGAATGTGGTCGGTCTGATGAACGTGCAGTTTGCGATTCAGGGCGAGACGGTGTATGTGCTGGAAGTGAATCCGCGCGCCTCGCGCACCGTGCCTTTTGTCTCCAAGGCGACCGGTGTTCCGCTTGCAAAAATCGCCGCACGCTGCATGGCAGGTCAAAGTCTGGCGCAGCAAGGTGTGACCGCTGAGGTGATTCCGCCGTATTACTCGGTGAAGGAAGCCGTTTTCCAGTTCATCAAGTTCCCCGGCGTAGATATTATTCTCGGACCTGAAATGAAATCCACCGGCGAAGTGATGGGCGTGGGCGATACGTTCGCCGAGGCGTTCGTTAAGTCGCAGCTCGCGGCCAGCGTCAAATTGCCAAAAAGCGGCAATGTATTCATCAGCGTGCGCGATGCAGATAAGTCGGGGGCCGTGGATGTTGCCCGTTCACTGACCGCATTGGGCTTCACCATATTGGCGACGCGCGGCACGGCTTCAGCCATTGCGGCTGCGGCTGTCACCGTAACGGTGGTGAACAAGGTGGGAGAAGGCCGTCCGCATATCGTGGATATGGTAAAGAACGGAGAAGTAAACTTGATCATCAATACCGTGGAGAGCAAGCCTGCCGTGATGCGCGATTCCTATTCCATCCGGAATGCTGCTTTGCAGGGGCGCGTGACTTATTACACGACGCTGGCGGGCGCACGGGCTGCCTGTGTGGGTATGCAACACCTTGACGTCCTGCAAGTCTATGACGTGCAGACACAACATAAGAGAAAAGCAGTCGCTATTCTCTAAAACCAGACGCTAGCCACGGTTGTCAGTTTTTAGATGAATCCGCGTAGCGGACAATATCAACTGGCATTTTGCGGTTAGCGTCTGTTTTATAACATCAAATTTTTTAGAAAGTTTCAGTATGATCAAGATTCCTTTGACTTTGATTGGTGCAAATAAACTGCGTCAGGAGTTGCATAAGCTCAAGACGGTAGAGCGTCCATGGGTGATCAACGCCATATCAGAAGCACGTGCGCAGGGCGACTTGTCCGAAAATGCAGAGTATGAGGCGGCGAAGGACAGGCAGGGTTTTGTCGAAGGACGCATCATCGAGTTGGAAAGCAAGCTGGGAAGTGCACAGATCATCGACCCTACGACGCTCAATGCCAGCGGGCGTTGTGTGTTTGGTGCGACCGTAATTCTGGAAGAGTCGAGTAGCGGTGACGTGGTGACTTATCAGATCGTCGGTGACGACGAGGCTAACATCAAAGAACGCAAGATTTCGATCAGTTCCCCGATTGCGCGTGCGCTAATCGGTAAGAGCAGCGGTGATGTGGCCGAGGTGAAGACGCCGGGCGGCATCAGGGAATACGAAGTGATTGAGGTTCAGTACATCTGAGAAGCAGTTATTTTCGATTAGTCGTTAGTTATTAGTTGGCGTTGTCCGCTACGCGGAAAGAACTAAAATCTAACGACTAGTGGCTGTTTTTAGCCTCTGTTGCCCAGTTGTTTCTTGGTCAACGGTTTTCTTCCCTTGTGGCGTGGCATTTCGCGCATCTCAATCTTTTTTGCATCCGGGTTGGGTTGGTAGACCACCAGGATTTTTCCGATATGCTGCACCGGTGCTGCGTTTAATTTTGTGCAGATCTCGGTCAGGATGGTTTCACGTTCAGCACGTTCTGCCATAACGCGAATCTTGATGAGTTCGTGGAGTTTTAAAGTTACCTCGATTTCTTTCAGGACAGAATCTGTCAAACCCGCATTGCCAATCATCACGGTTGGTTTTAATTGGTGTGCGCGGCCTTTCAGGGCGAGGCGTTCTGGTACGGTCAGGTCTAGCATAATTTTCTCAATATTTTCTTTAAGGTGTGGATTCTAAACGATGAAGCCTTCCAAAACCAGTAAACAGTGGATGCGTGAGCATATTAATGATCCTTTTGTGCAGCTTGCCCAAAAAGAGGGCTATCGTTCGCGCGCAGCATACAAGCTTCTGGAGATCAACGAAAAGGATCATTTGCTAAAACCAGGCATGGTCGTGGTCGATCTGGGTGCGACGCCCGGCGGCTGGTGTCAGGTGGCCGGTGCTATCGTCGGGGAGGGGGGTAAGGTGATCGCGCTTGATCTGTTGCCGCTCGATCCATTGCGGGGTGTGGAGTTCATTCAGGGCGATTTCCGGGATGAAGACGTGCTGAAAAAACTCGAAGCGAGCCTGCAAGGCAAACCGGTCGGGCTTGTAATTTCGGATATGGCCCCCAACTTCAGCGGGGTCGGCGCGGTAGATCAGGACAGATCGATCTATCTGGCGGAACTTGCGATGGAATTCGCCTTCCAGCACCTGAGTCCGGAAGGCAGTTTCCTGGTTAAAGTTTTTCAGGGTACCGGGTTTGAAGCGTACATGAAGCTGATGCGTACGCGGTTCACCAGGGTGGTGGCGCGCAAACCAAAGGCGTCACGCGACCGCAGCAGCGAAGTGTATCTTTTGGGGACCGGAAAGCTTGAGTAATCAGCTGATACATAGTCTAATGACATACTTAATGAAGTCGTGCGTATAAGGAATTATCTTGAACAATTTTAAAAGTATCGCAATCTGGTTGGTTGTGGCTCTGGTATTGATGACTGTATTTAATCAGTTCAATTCTCGCCAGCAACAAACTGCACAGGCGCATCTCGACTATTCGCAATTCCTCGATGAAGTCAAGAAAGGTCAGATCGCGAAGGTCGTGATTGAAGGGCGCACGCTGAATGCGACGACGACTGAAGGAAAACGGATCAGCACCTATGCACCCAGCGATTTGTGGATGGTTTCTGATCTGCTCAAAAATGGCGTGAATGTCGAAGCCAAGCCGGAAGAAGAACAGTCCTTCCTGATGAATATATTCGTCTCCTGGTTCCCGATGATTTTGCTGATCGGTGTATGGGTTTTCTTCATGCGCCAGATGCAGGGCGGCGGCAAAGGCGGTGCTTTCTCGTTCGGCAAGAGCAAGGCGCGCCTGCTGGACGAGGCAAAGGAGCGCGTGACGTTTGCCGATGTGGCCGGGTGTGACGAAGCCAAGGAAGAAGTGTCCGAATTGGTCGATTTTTTGCGCGATCCGGGAAAGTTCCAGAATCTGGGCGGGCGTATTCCGCGCGGTGTGCTGATGGTGGGTAGTCCGGGCACCGGCAAGACGTTGCTGGCGAAAGCAATTGCAGGAGAGGCCAAAGTGCCGTTCTTCTCGATTTCGGGTTCAGATTTTGTCGAAATGTTTGTTGGTGTCGGCGCCGCACGTGTGCGCGACATGTTCGAGCAGGCTAAGAAACAGTCGCCTTGTATCATTTTTATCGATGAAATCGATGCCGTCGGCCGTCAGCGCGGAGCGGGTCTGGGCGGCGGCAATGATGAGCGTGAGCAGACACTGAATGCGCTTTTGGTCGAGATGGATGGTTTTGAAGGCGCCTCCGGCGTGATCGTGATTGCCGCAACCAATCGCCCTGATGTGCTGGATGCCGCTTTGTTGCGTCCGGGGCGTTTCGATCGACAGGTCGTGGTGCCGTTGCCGGACATTCGCGGCCGCGAACAAATATTGATGGTGCATATGCGCAAAGTGCCTTGTGCGTCTGACGTTGACGCTAATGTGATCGCGCGCGGTACGCCGGGTATGTCGGGTGCAGATCTGGCGAATCTGGTCAATGAAGCCGCACTGTTTGCCGCACGCCGCGCCAAACGCTTTGTCGAAATGGATGATTTTGAAGCCGCTAAGGACAAGATATTCATGGGGGCAGAGCGTCGTTCGATGGTGATGCCAGAAGAGGAGCGTCGCAATACGGCTTATCATGAGTCGGGCCATGCCGTCGTGGCCAAGCTTTCTCCAAAAACTGATCCTGTGCACAAGGTGACGATCATTCCTCGCGGTCGTGCATTGGGTCTGACGATGCAATTGCCGTCTGAAGATCGTTACAGCATGGACAAGGAACGCATCCTGTCGACAATCGCCGTGCTGTTTGGTGGTCGCATTGCCGAAGAAGTCTTCATGCATCAAATGACGACCGGCGCGTCGAATGACTTCGAACGTGCCACCGATATGGCGCGCAAGATGGTGACCCAATGGGGTATGTCCGATGCGCTGGGCCCGATGGTGTACGGTGAAAACGAGGGCGAAGTATTTCTGGGGCGCTCAGTCACTACGCACAAGAATATCTCCGAAGCCACGATGCAGAAAGTGGATGACGAAATTCGCCGCATCATCGATCAGCAGTACGCGCTGGCACGCAACCTGATCGAGACGCATCGCGACAAGATCGAGGCGATGACCAAGGCTTTGCTGGAATGGGAAACGATAGACGCTGACCAGATCAACGACATCATGGATGGCAATCCTCCGCGTCCACCCAAGCCCAGCCAGTACACCAAAGATGCGCAGCCGCCCAAGGATCAGGCACCTACCGCACCTGCGGTTGAACCTGCGCCAGCCACGCCTACGCAACCTGCCCAGGAAATCTGAAAAACAGCTGGTAGCGAGTAGCAGAAACAGTGCACCAGCTACCAGCTACCAGCTACGATGTTGTCCTGCGGCCCATTTCAATTCGATCTCTCCCGTCCCCTAGTGATGGGGATCCTCAACGTCACGCCCGATTCGTTTTCCGATGGCGGTCAGCACAGCCGGCGTGACACAGCCATTAATCATGCGCGGCAACTGATCAGCGATGGCGCGGACATCATCGACATCGGCGGTGAATCCACCCGTCCGGGCGCCACTCCTGTCAGCGTACAGGAGGAGCTCGACCGGGTGCTGCCCGTTATCGAAGGATTACGTGGCGTGCCTGTTTCGATCGACACCTTCAAGCCTGCGGTGATGATGCAAGCCATCTCGGCAGGGGCATGTATGGTTAACGACATCAATGCGCTGCAGGATGAGGCTGCCATGAAGTCCGTCGCGATGAGCCGTGTCGCTGTGTGTCTGATGCACAAACAGGGCGATCCGCAAACCATGCAGTTGTTGCCCGATTACATGGATGTTGTGGATGAAGTGAGCCATTTTTTGCGTATCCGCATTGAAGCCGCTGAGGCTGCCGGGATAGAACGTCAGCGTATTGTCGTTGATCCGGGTTTTGGTTTCGGCAAGACGCTTGAACACAACCTCGCGCTGTTGAGAGAGTTGATAAAATTTAAAGAACTCGGCGTACCCGTTCTGGCAGGACTGTCTCGGAAGTCGATGCTGGGTGCGCTGACCGGACAAGATGCGCAGCATCGAATGCCTGCCAGTATCGCTGCGGCGTTGATCGCCGTGCAGCGCGGCGCCTCTATCGTGCGGGTTCACGATGTGCGCGCTACCGTGGACGCGTTGAAAATATGGAATGCAATAAACAGGGAAACAGCATGAGCAGAAAATATTTTGGTACCGATGGTATCCGTGGTCGGGTCGGAGATTTTCCGATCACCCCACAGTTTGTAATGAATCTGGGTTATGCCGCCGGCCGTGTATTGGCGAGTGCCGAGCATAACAAGGGTGAGCGATCGGCGGTATTGATCGGAAAAGACACGCGCATCTCCGGTTATATGCTCGAATCTGCGTTGCAAGCAGGGCTCATCGCCGCTGGTGTAGACGTCTATCTGGCAGGGCCGATCCCGACTCCTGCAGTGGCCTATTTGACCCGCACGTTGCGTTTGCAGGCGGGCATCGTGATTTCCGCCTCACACAATCCGTATGAAGATAACGGCATCAAGTTCTTTTCCGCTACGGGTTCCAAGCTGCCGGATGAAATCGAACACGCGATCGAAGCCGGACTGGAGGGCGAGATTGTGATCGAGTCGTCCAATCAGCTGGGTAAGGCTCGTCGCCTGGATGATGCGGTCGGTCGCTATATCGAATTTTGCAAAGGTACATTTCCATCTGCGATGAATTTGCGCGGCATGAAGATCGTGGTGGATTGTGCGCATGGTGCGACCTACCACATCGCGCGTAATGTGTTGCATGAACTGGGTGCGGAAGTTGTCGCCATCGGTGCGCAACCAGATGGTAAAAATATCAACGATGGCTATGGTGCGACCGCGCCTGCTAATTTGCAGAAGGCCGTGATTGAGCATCAGGCAGATCTGGGTATCGCGCTGGATGGCGATGGCGACCGGCTGGTGATGGTGGATAGCGCAGGCACGTTATACGACGGCGATCAGTTGATCTACGTGATCGCCCGTCATCGCCAGGAGCAAGGACGCCTGGTCGGGGGTGTGGTCGGTACGCTGATGACCAATCTGGCTTTTGAGCATGCGATGCAGCGTATGGATATTCCATTTTTGCGCGCAAAGGTTGGAGATCGTTACGTGATGGAGTTGCTTCAGCAGCAAGGCTGGCAACTGGGTGGTGAGAATTCCGGTCATATCATTTGCCTGGACAAGCACAGCACCGGGGACGGCATCGTCTCAGCGCTCGAAGTGCTGCACGCCCTGCGTAGCAACGATCAAAGTCTTGCTGAAGCGGCGGGTGGTTTGCGGCTCTATCCGCAAGTGCTGATCAACGTGCGCGTGGCAAAGGGGGTCGATTGCCTCGGGCACATTGATGTCAAGGCAACCGTTGCGGAAGTGGATCTGGCGCTCGATGGGAAAGGGCGCGTGCTGTTGCGTCCGTCTGGCACAGAACCATTGCTGCGCGTGATGGTGGAGGGGGAAGATCGCCCACTAGTTGAGCAATGTGCACAGCGAATCGCTGACGTAGTACGCAGGCTGGCAGTGTAGTGCGCTGCCTGTAACCGCAGCACGAGTAAAGATGACGCTGTAAAAAACGCCGCATGAGTTCATGCGGCGTTTTGCTTTAGGCGGCCGTTAAACCGTTGCCGCTTCTTCCTCAAACTCCAGCACGACTTTGCCGTCCTTCACATCCACGGTGACATTGCCGCCGTGCGATAAACGACCGAACAGCAGTTCGTCGGCCAGGGCCGAACGAATGGTATCCTGGATCAGACGCGCCATCGGGCGTGCGCCCATCAGCGGGTCGAATCCGTTTTCGGCCAGATGCTCCTTGAGTGCATCGGTGAACAGCGCATCTACCTTCTTGTCGTGCAGCTGCTCTTCGAGCTGTATCAGGAACTTGTCTACCACGCGCAGGATGACCTCCTTGTCTAGCGGATCGAATGAGACGATGGCATCAAGGCGATTGCGGAATTCAGGCGTAAACATCCGTTTGATGTCGGCCATTTCATCACCCGTGGAGGTGGTCTTGGTAAAGCCGATCTGAACCTTATTAAGGGCTTCCGCGCCCGCGTTAGTCGTCATGATGACGACTACGTTGCGAAAATCAGCTTTTCTGCCGTTATTGTCGGTGAGTGTGCCGTGATCCATCACTTGCAGCAGGATGTTAAAGATGTCCGGATGTGCTTTTTCTATTTCATCGAGGAGCAGCACGCAATGTGGCTGTTTATTGATGGCCTCGGTTAATAATCCTCCCTGATCGAAACCGACGTAGCCTGGCGGTGCGCCGATCAGGCGGGATACCGCATGGCGTTCCATGTATTCGGACATGTCGAAGCGATGCAGCGGCATGCCCATCGCAAACGCCAACTGGCGTGCCACTTCGGTCTTGCCCACACCGGTGGGGCCTGAGAACAGGAAGCTGCCGATCGGTTTTTGCGGGTTGCCCAGGCCGCTGCGCGACATCTTGATTGCCCGCGCCAATGCGTCGATCGCCCTGCTCTGGCCGAATACCGTGGCTTTCAGGTCACGATCCAGATTCTTCAATGCATTGCGGTCATCGTGCGAGACGGTGCGTGTCGGTATGCGCGCAATCTTGGCAATGATCTCTTCGATTTCGTGCTTGCCGACCACCTTTTTCTGTTTGGATTTGGGCAAAATGCGCTGCGCGGCGCCGGCTTCATCCAGCACGTCGATCGCCTTGTCCGGCAAATGACGGTCATTGATAAAGCGCGCGGATAGTTCAGCTGCGCTGGTGATCGCGGCGGCGCTGAACTTGATGCTGTGGTGCTGCTCGAAGCGCGACTTCAGTCCTTTGAGTATCTCGATGGTCTGTTCCACGGAAGGTTCAGGTACATCGACCTTCTGGAAGCGGCGCGACAAGGCGGAATCCTTCTCGAAGATGCTGCGATATTCCTGATAAGTGGTCGCCCCGATGCACTTCAATGCGCCGCTGGACAATGCCGGTTTGAGCAGGTTGGAGGCATCCATCGTGCCACCCGAAGCAGAACCTGCACCGATCAGCGTGTGGATCTCGTCGATGAACAGGACCGCATGCGGCGCTTCTTTCAATTCCTTGAGAACCGCTTTGAGGCGTTGTTCGAAGTCGCCACGATATTTTGTGCCGGCCAGCAACGCACCCATGTCCAGCGAATAAACATGCGCATCTTTAAGTATGTCAGGCACGTTGTCTTCGACGATGCGGCGCGCCAAGCCTTCGGCGATTGCGGTCTTGCCAACGCCGGCTTCTCCTACCAGCAGCGGATTGTTCTTGCGGCGACGACACAGGGTTTGAATAACCCGTTCAAGTTCCGGCTCGCGCCCGATTAGCGGGTCGATCTGGCCGGCCAGCGCCTGTGCGTTCAGATCCACCGTGTACTGTTTGAGTACCGTATCGTTTGCCTGCGGTTCGGCCGCAGTGTCTCCCTGCGGAATGCTGGTTTGCGGCTCTCTGTTGGTTCCGTGCACGATGTAGTTCACCACATCGAGGCGATTGATGTTGCGCTGTGTCAGGAAGTGCACCGCATGAGAATCTTTTTCGCCAAACAGCGCGGCGAGAATGTTGGCGCCGGATATTTCTTTTTTATTGGCGGATTGAGCGTGCAGGATCGCGCGCTGGATCACGCGTTGAAATCCGAGCGTGGGTTGCGTGTCCATGTCGCTGCTACCCGGCACAACGGGCGTGTTGCTGTCGATGAATTCCGAGACGACCCGGCGCAGCTCTTCCACATCTGCGTTACATGCGCGCAATACTTGCGCTGCGGAGGCATTGTCGAGCATGGCGAGTAGCAGGTGCTCGACGGTGATGAACTCGTGACGTTTCTGGCGTGCGTCGACAAAGGCCAGGTGCAAACTAACTTCCAGGTCTTGAGCAATCATTTCAAATTTCCTCCATGCTGCATCGTAGGGGATGCTCGTGTTGTTGCGCGAATTCTGTCACCTGGGCGACACGGGTTTCGGCCACGTCGCGCGTGTAAATCCCGCAAACTGCCGATCCCTGATTGTGTATTTGGAGCATGAGTTGCTGTGCGCGTTCGTTATTGATAGCAAAAAAACGCTGCAAGACCTCAATGACAAATTCCATCGTGGTGTAATCGTCGTTAAATAAAATCACCTTGTACATGCAGGGTGGTTTTATTTGGGCGCGATCCGGGGCGAGTACCGTACTGCTGTCGTGTTCTTTTGACATTGGTTCATTCTGACATTGAGTGGTGTCGACAAACTCGACGATTAGCGATGCTTTTTCAAGCCTGTTCAGTAAATTAGAATTTCCTGTTTGACAAATGCGGCTCAGTCAGGGTTAAATGCATTCCGGCGTTTGATTCAAAGTAGCTGCAGTACTGGTTTTGCCGTGTGCGGTCTTAGATTCAAACAGTTCGCGGGAGGTCCCGTTTTTTATTGTAAGGAAGTTATCACATGGCAACTGGTACAGTTAAATGGTTTAACGATGCAAAAGGTTTCGGTTTTATCACGCCTGATGACGGCAGCGAAGACCTTTTTGCGCACTTCTCCGCGATCAATATGAGCGGGTTCAAGTCACTCAAAGAAGGCCAGAAGGTCACTTTCGATGTCGTGAAAGGCCCTAAGGGCAATCAGGCATCCAACATCCAGGCTCCTTAGTCGACGCCTGTTTGTTTAAAGGCCCGGTACGCAAGTGCCGGGCCTTTTTTGCATGTATTCGATGGGCCTGACTTGCGCGATGGTCGCGTGCAGGTTAGGTACGTTAAGCCATCGCGGCCAGCGCAGCATTCAGCGTTGCACTGGGCCGCATTGCCTTCGATGTCTTCGCAAAATCCGGATGATAGTAACCGCCCATTTCCACCGGTTGGCCTTGGGCTGCGATCAGTTCTGCATTGATCACAGCCTCGTTGTCCAAAAGCGTCTTCGCCAGCGTTGTGAAACGCGCCTGAATTTCCAAATCCAAAGATTGAGCGGCCAAGGCTTGCGCCCAATACAGGGCGAGGTAGAAATGGCTGCCCCGGTTATCGATCTCGCCGACGCGACGGGCGGGTGATTTGTTGTTTTCCAGAATCCTGCCGTTAGCCACGTCAAGCGTCTCTGCCAGCACCTGAGCTTTGCCGTTGTTGAATTTCTGGGCAAGATGTTCCAGGGATGCGCCTAAAGCCAGAAACTCGCCGAGTGAATCCCAGCGCAGATAGCCTTCCTGTTGGAACTGCTGCACATGCTTGGGAGCAGAACCGCCGGCGCCGGTTTCGAACAGGCCGCCGCCGCTCATCAGCGGTACGATGGAGAGCATTTTTGCGCTGGTGCCCAGTTCAAGGATCGGGAACAGGTCGGTGAGATAATCGCGCAACACGTTGCCGGTGACTGAGATGGTGTCCAGTCCCGCGCGGATGCGTTCAATCGAGAGTTGTATCGCGTCTTCGGGCGTCATGATACGAATGTCCATTCCGTTTGTGTCGTGATCCTTCAGGTAGCGCGCAACTTTCTGAATGATCTGCGCATCGTGCGCCCGGTTCGGGTCCAGCCAGAAAATCGCGGGACTTCCCGTGACGCGCACGCGCGAGACGGCCAGCTTCACCCAATCCCCAATGGGCGCATCTTTTACCTGACACATGCGGAAGATGTCGCCCGTCTCAACGGCTTGTTCCAGCAGCGTATGGCCTGCCGCATCCACGACACGGACTGTGCCGCAACCATTCATTTGAAAGGTTTTGTCGTGAGAGCCGTATTCCTCGGCCTGTTGCGCCATCAGGCCGACGTTCGGTACGCTGCCCATCGTCTTGGGATCAAATGCACCGTGTTTTTTGCAGTCATCAATGACAACCTGATAAATTCGGGCGTAGCAGCGGTCAGGGATCATCGCTTTGGTGTCGTGCAGTTTGCCGTCCACGCCCCACATTTTTCCAGAGTCGCGAATCATTGCGGGCATGGACGCGTCGACGATGACATCGCTCGGTACATGCAGGTTTGTGATGCCTTTGTCTGAATTGACCATCGCCAGTTCCGGGCGGATCTTGTAAGTCTCACTGATGTCAGCTTCGATCTCGGCGCGCAGCGCTTCAGGCAACTTCGCGATCTTGGCCAAAAGATCACCCAAGCCGTTGTTGACGTTGACACCCAATTCGCTGATCACTGCCGCGTGCTTCTCGAAAACATCCTTGAAATAGACGGTTACGGCATGGCCGAACATGATCGGATCGGAAATCTTCATCATGGTCGCTTTCAGGTGCAGTGACAGCAGCACACCCTGTTCTTTTGCATCGGTGATCTGTTCCTCATAGAACGCACGCAGCGCGCGGCGGCTCATCACCGCAGCGTCGATGACTTCACCCTCCAGTAAGGCCACCTTTTCTTTCAGCACGGTCATCTTGCCATCGCTGTCTGTAAATTCGATACGCGCAATGCCGGCCTCTGTAACGGTCACAGACTTTTCGCTGCCGTAAAAGTCAGAGGCGTTCATATGAGCCACATGGGTCCTGGAGTCGGGACTCCAGGCGCCCATCTTGTGCGGATTTTTTTGCGCAAATTGCTTGACTGAAAGCGCGGCACGTCGGTCTGAGTTACCTTCCCTCAGCACCGGGTTGACGGCGCTGCCGAGCACTTTGCTGTAGCGAGCCTTGATCGCTTTTTCTTCGTCGTTTTGAGGTTCTTCCGGATAGTCAGGGATGTTGAAACCCTGAGACTGCAATTCCGCAATGGCCGCCTTTAGTTGCGGAGGGGTCGCGCTGACGTTCGGCAGTTTGATGATGTTGGCTTCGGGTGTCAGTGCCAGCTGACCCAATTCGCTCAGTTCATCTGCGATCTTCTGGCTGCCGGTCAGGTTATCCGGAAAATTCGCCAGGATACGACCTGCCAGCGAAATGTCCCTTGTTTCGACGGTAACGCCTGCCGCCTTTGTGAAGGTCTGTATGATGGGAAGCAAAGA
>JBBRBS010000033.1:0-15632 GCA_038205615.1 Burkholderiales bacterium
GGGCGGGTTTTGCGATGATTTCAAGCCCGAGACGTTGTTCTATGGATGGCAGCATGGTGGTGATCTTAATGGGTGGTTGAATAGCAAAAGGCCATCCATAGAACAACGTCTCGGGCTTGAAATCATCGCAAAACCCGCCCAAATTGCCGCCGCAATTGCCTTGCTGGATGAGGGTGCGACCGTGCCGTTCATCTCACGCTATCGTAAGGAAGCCACCGGCGGCCTGGATGACATCCAGTTGCGCATGCTCGAAGAGCGTCTTGGCTATCTGCGCGAACTGGAAGCCAGACGCGCGGCCATCATCGACTCTGTCACTTCCCAGAACAAGATGACGCCCGGGCTGCTCGATGCAATCAGTCACGCTGCGGACAAGACACATCTGGAAGACTTATATTTGCCCTACAAGATCAAACGCCGAACCCGCGCACAGATCGCCATTGAGGTGGGCCTGGCACCGCTGGCGGACGCCCTGCTGGCGAATCCCTCTTTGCAACCTGAACATGAGGCCGCCAAATATCTGAGATCGGCCTTCAGCACTGAGCAAGGCGACAATCCCGGAGTCGCCGATACAAAAGCGGCGCTCGATGGTGCAAGACAGATACTGATGGAACGCTTCAGTGAGGATGCGACCTTGCTGCAATCCTTGCGTGAATATATGCTGGAGCACGGCGTAGTTGAAGCACGCGTCATCGAAGCAAAAAAAGAACTGGCTGCTAAATACAGCGACTATTTCGACTATTCTGAATCGATCAAGACCATTCCTTCGCACCGCACGCTGGCCATCCTGCGCGGCCGCCGCGAGGAACTGCTAACCGTACAGCTGCGTCTGGACACGGAAGCTGAAAAACCTGCGATGAGTGCACCCTACAATCCGTGCGAGGCGCGTATCGCCGCACGGTTTGGCATACAACGACAGAGCCGTCCCGCCGATGCATGGCTGGCCGAGACAGTACGCTACACCTGGCGGGTTAAAAGCTTCTTACATCTGGAAACCGAGCTGATGGGTGCAGTACGCCAGCGCGCAGAAACCGAAGCCATCAACGTGTTCGCACGCAACCTGAAAGACCTGCTGCTGGCGGCTCCCGCAGGCCCCCGTGCCACGATGGGACTGGATCCTGGTATACGCACCGGTGTCAAAGTGGCCGTGGTGGATGAAACAGGCCGTGTCATGGACACCGCCGTCATTTACCCTCACCAACCCAGGTGTGACTGGGACGGCTCGTTGCACACGCTGGCGAAGCTTGCCGAAAAATACCGGGTTTCGGTGATTGCGATCGGCAACGGAACAGCCTCGCGCGAGACCGACAAACTGGCGCTCGATCTGATAAAACGATGCCCTGAATTGAAGATGATTAACGTCGTGGTATCCGAGGCGGGCGCATCGGTTTATTCAGCCTCCGAATTTGCCTCAAAAGAATTGCCCGACATGGATGTCTCGCTGCGCGGTGCGGTATCAATCGCCCGCCGTCTGCAGGATCCGCTGGCCGAACTGGTGAAGATCGACCCTAAATCCATCGGCGTCGGCCAATACCAGCACGATGTCGGGCAGACCCAGCTGGCGCGTTCGCTCGATGCCGTCGTGGAAGACTGCGTAAACGCGGTGGGCGTGGACGTCAACACGGCTTCAGCACCGCTGCTTTCCCGGGTATCGGGTCTGAACAGCACTGTGGCGCAGAACATCGTCGCCCATCGCGACAGCAATGGCCAATTCGCCACCCGGACGCAACTGCTGGAGGTGCCGCGCCTGGGGAAAAAAGCGTTCGAGCAGGCCGCAGGGTTTTTACGCATCATGAACGGCACGAATCCGCTTGATGCCTCGACCGTACATCCCGAATCCTACCCGCTGGTGAAACGCATCCTGAATGACATCAAGCAGGACATCAAGACGGTGATCGGCAACAGCACATTGTTAAAATCGCTTAATCCGGCCAGCTACATGGATGAGAAGTTCGGCATTCCCACCATCACTGACATCTTAAGGGAGCTGGAGAAACCCGGCCGCGACCCGCGCCCGGAATTCACGACCGCCACCTTTCGTGAAGGCGTGGAACAGTTATCCGACTTGTTGCCCGACATGATTCTGGAAGGTGTCGTCACCAATGTCGCTGCCTTCGGCGCGTTCGTCGATATCGGCGTGCATCAGGACGGCTTGGTGCATATCTCGGCGCTGTCCAATACTTTTGTCAAAGACCCGCATACAGTGGTAAAGGCCGGACAAATCGTCAAAGTCAAAGTACTGGAAGTCGATGCCAAACGAAAACGCATCGCATTGACCATGCGCCTGACCGATACCGCACCGCAGGCAGATGCCAGGCCACGTGAGACACAAAGACCACCAGTTAACCGTATTCAACCGAAAACGCTTAACGTTATACCCGCCGTCCCTAACGCCATGGCTGCCGCATTCTCGAAACTGAAGAGCTGATTTTCAGCTGGTTCCCCGCACAGGCGGGGATCCACTAACGACTAATGACTATCAACGGAGTTCCTATGAAAACATCAGAAATCAAATTTACCGTCACGCTGGACGACAAAAACCTGCCGCAGAAAATCGACTGGAGCGCAACAGACGGCGGCGTTGTAAGCACAAGCCCTGCGATCATGCTGTCGATCTGGGATAGCGAAGCGAAAAATACGCTGCGCATCGACTTATGGACCAAGGAGATGATGGTCGATGAGATGAAGCAGTTTTTCCACCAAAATCTGCTGTCGATGTCGGAAACGCTGGAACGCGCAACCGGAGAAAAAGAAGCAGCAAAGGCTATGCGTAACTTTGCACAGGAATTCGGTGAGCGCATGAAACTGGTGATAAAAAATCCAGCGGGTTCTCCTCCCGGCAAAAACTAATGCCATACGTCATCCGGCCACCTGTTTGAGACATACTGTTCATACCGCCATTGTTTACGCCTATAATCCAATTCAGACTTTAAATCGTCGTGAAGCATTCAAAACATGAGCCGCACTGACAATTGTGTGAGCGACCTTAACGTGGCACGTGCGCTGACTTGGCGCTATGTTGTCGCATTGTTTCTGGTCGCATCGCTTTCCACCGCCGCATGGTTAAGCCTGCACCTGGTGATTTCCGAGCAAAAAAGCACTGCGGCCGTAGTCAACATCAGCGGACGGCAGCGTATGCTCAGCCAGCGGACGGCCTTATTCTCCAATCTACTGGTCAATGCGCCCAAGGCTGAACACTCGGTCATTCGCATTCAGCTCAAAGAGGCAATCAGCCTGATGGAGCGTTCCCATCAGGGGCTGATTCACGGTGACAAGGCAATGGGGCTGCCTGACAGGCTCTCCCCCGTTGTTCAATCACTGTATTTCGACGGGCCCGATGCACTCGACTTGCAAGTCGAAAATTACATCCGAAATGTGCAGGCATGGCTTTTGCTGGATGATGACAGCCTGACAGCAGATAAGATTCTGTTGCAGCACATCACGATAACGGCATCGACCACGCTTGTCGCCGCACTCGATAAAATGGTGCGCCAGTATCAACTGGAAGGAGAAGCATCGGTCGGGCGGTTGCAAAAAGCCGAAACGATATTCTGGCTGGGTACGCTGTTGTTATTGATGCTGGAAGCGGCGCTGATCTTCCATCCTTTTGTCAGACACGTCAGATCCATCATCGGCAAATTGCAAGGTGCGACCGACGAGTTACAGTCATATCAGGGGCATCTTGAAGATACCGTCATACAGCGAACGTCGGAACTGGAGAGCAGGAGCCGCGCGCTGGAAGAGAGCGAAGAAAAATTCCGCCTCATCAGCACCAACGCCAAAGATGCAATCGTGATCATCGGGAATGATGAGCTGGTTATTTACTGGAATCCTGCGGCTGAAAAAATATTCAATTACACGGCAAATGAGGCGATAGGAAAAAATCTGCACAGCCTGATTACGCCAGAACGCTACCGTGAGGCGGCGCACAGCGGCTTCGAGCGCTTCCATCAATACGGCGTCGGCAATATAATCGGCACGACATTCGAGATCACCGCGCTGCGCAAAAACGGTGAAGAATTCCCCGTTGAACTCTCCATTTCAGCCTTCATGTTGCAAAATAGCTGGCATGCGCTGGGTATCATCCGCGACATCACCGAACGTAAACAGATGGAAGAACAGGTGCGCCAGCTGGCGTTTTATGACACGCTGACCAACTTGCCCAACCGTCGCCTGTTCAATGACCGTCTGAATCAGACGATGGCAGCAAGCCGCCGCAACGGTTGCTATGGTGCGGTCATGTTCCTTGATCTGGATAACTTCAAACCGCTCAATGATACATATGGGCATGGCGTGGGTGATTTGCTGCTGATTGAAGCGGCAAAACGCCTGAAAACCTCAGCGCGTGAAATGGACACCGTCGCGCGCTTTGGCGGAGATGAGTTTGTGGTCATACTCAGCGATCTGGATGCAACCCGTGCAGAATCGACTGCGCAGGCGGGCATGGTCGCAGAAAAAATCCGTGCCGCCTTATCTGAGCCCTATCTGCTGCACGTAAAGCGGGATGAAATGCACGACACCACGATCGAACATCGCTGCACGGTGAGTACCGGCATCGCGCTGTTCATCGACCACGAAGGCAGCCCAGACGACATCATAAAATGGGCTGATGAAGCCATGTATCGTGCCAAAGCGGCAGGACGCAACCTGCTCCGGTTTCACGAGTCCTCAGTTAGTCCTGACCGCCAACAGCGGTAAGCGAACTAACCATCCTCCCACAGGGCGGCGATACGCTGAAGTTCATCCTGAATCGCGATGAATGCATCGACCACTTCGGGATCGAAGTGTTTGCCCCTGCCTTCGATTATGATTTGTGCCGCCTGCACGACAGTCAACGGATCCTTGTACGGGCGACGCGCAAGCAGTGCATCAAACACATCGGCTACCGCCATCAATCTGGCAGACAGCGGAATAGCCACCCCGCTCAAGCCGTTTGGATATCCGCTGCCATCCCACTTTTCGTGATGACCTCCGGCAATTTCCATCGCTAACGTCAAAAATTCACCATGTGCACCCATGTGCTCGCCAGCCCGCTTGAGCATGTCACAGCCTCGCTGGGCATGGGTTTTCATGATGACGAATTCTTCCGAAGTCAGCTTGCCAGGTTTTAACAAGATATGATCGGGGATGGCGATCTTGCCAACATCGTGCAAGGGCGCCGACTTGCTCATCTGTTCGATGTAGCTGGCTGTCAGCTGCGCACTATGATGAGGCAGTTTGGCCATTTCCCGTGCCAGCACGCGCACATATTCCTGAGTACGACGAATATGATTTCCGGTAGTTTCGTCGCGAAATTCGGCCAGCGAAACCATTACGCAGACTGATGCATCCTGCAAGTGATTGATTTCCGAGAGGCGCTTTTCCACCTGCTGCTGCAACCAGTAATTCTGGTTTTGCAAAAAATCATGCCAAGACTTGATTTCAAGATGGGTCTTGACCCGTGCAACGACAATCGGCGGGCTTATCGGCTTATGGATAAAATCCACCGCCCCGACTAAAAATCCCTGCTCCTCATCTTCAATGCTGGTCTTCGCGGTGAGAAAAATCACCGGCACATTGCGAGTCGCGTCATGAGCCTTCAAGCGGCGACACACCTCAAAACCATCCATTTCCGGCATCATAATATCGAGCAGCACCAGATCCGGCGGCGATATCAATGCGAGCTCGAGTGCCTTGATGCCGGTATTGGCGACCTTTATGCGGTATTGATCCTTGAGCAGATTGGCGAGCAGGCTCAGGTTTGCCGGAGTGTCATCCACGACCAGTATGGTAGGACGCTCGTTTATTGGGGTTGTCATAGTGGATCCTTATCCGTGTGCGCATGAGTTAGCATCGCATGTGCTTCATCGAATTCAAAATTTTGTAGTGCGATGCCGATGCGATGCACAATTTGCATCGGCAGTGCACGGGCAAATTCCGTCTGGTGCGTATCCCACAGATCAATGGCCTCGCTATCACCTTCGCTCAATAACGTCAGCAGTTGCGGCAGACAATCAGGCAGCTTTGCTGGCCCGGTGAGGAATTCATCTGCGGGCACGCCAGCCTCGCAGGCAAAATGCTGTTGCAAGGCGAAAAGCAACGGCGTCAGCAGCAGCATCAGATCAGCCAGAGCGACAGCCGCAGCCTCGGTTTGCCTGCTATGGCTGGCCGCTTCGAGCGCTCCTGCCGGAAGCGACACCTCACGGGCACCCAAGGTGCTGGCCAGCCCTTTGAGGGTATGAGACAGACGTTCTGCCTCCTCCCACTGTGCATTGGCGATGAAGTCGCTAAAGGTCTGATTGCAATTTGCATAGTAGCTGGCAAACATGGACAACATCTTCCGGTACAGTTTCCGATTGTTGTCGGCACGACGCAGTCCCTCTGCGGTATTTAGCCCAATGATGTCTGGCAGCGCAATCGCTTCGAATGTTGCCGCAACATGCGTGCAGTCAGCGACTGCCGGTCTGCGGTAGTAGCTGGCCAACGTGGCATATAATTCTTCCGGCTCGATCGGTTTGCTCAAGTGACCGTTCATACCCAGTGCCTGTGTACGCTCGCGCTCTTCGGCCATTGCATGCGCGGTCATCGCGATCAGCGGCAGCGCAACATAGCGCGGATCAGCGCGCAACCGGCGGGTCGCTTCGTAGCCGTCCATCACCGGCATTTGCAGATCCATGAATACGACATGATAGTGATCGGCAGCTTCGGCCTCGATTTTTTCGATCGCTTCCTGGCCGTTGTTGGCAACCGTAACCTGCACACCACGGCCTTGCATCAATTCACATGCAAGCTGCTGATTAATATTATTATCTTCCACAAGCAGCACCCGCATACCATTAAGGTCAGCCTCTTCGCTGCCGCCTTGACTGCCACCGCCCCCTGTGTCGATATGACCTGTAAGGGTATTGAGCAACCGGCGTATATCCTCTGGCAGCACAGGCTTGGGCAAAAAGTGTACGGCACCAAGACGGCTGGCATCTTCGTGCATGATTTCAGAATCATAGGAAGAGACGACCACCGGCAGCGGAGACAGACTGCTTTGTTGCAGCGCCTCCAGCACGGCGCGGCCATCCAATTCAGGCATGACCCAGTCCAGCAGCAACAGGTCATACGGCTGACCGGCACTGATCGCATCTTTTATCATCGCAAGTGCCGCCTCGCCACTCGCGGCACTGTGGATTGTACGGTCATGCGCCGATCCGACGCCCAGTGCCGTGAGCAGATCGACCAGCACAAGGCGTGCTTCCGGCTGGTCATCCACCACCAGCACGCGCAGCACATCGACGCCCGGGAGCACTGCGGGGACGGGGGGTACCGGTCTGGCAATCGGAAAGCGTGCGGTAAAGATGAAGTTTGAACCGATACCCGGCGTGCTTTCGACCCAAATGCGACCGCCCATCAGTTCGACAAACTTTTTCGAAATGGTCAGCCCCAGTCCGGTTCCGCCATATTTACGGGTCGTCGAGCCATCGGCCTGAGTAAACTCCTGGAACAGATTGCTCACCTGGTCTGGCGTCAAACCGATGCCGGTATCACTCAGACAAAATCTCAGCAGGACATCGTCATCGCTGCGCTCTTCAACGCTGATGGTCAATTTAACAAAACCCTGATGGGTAAATTTAACCGAGTTCGACAGCAGGTTGGTGAGAATCTGGCCTAAGCGCAACGCATCACCCTTCAGCGCCCCGCTCTCGCCTAAAAGTTCAGGATCGGTAATATCGAACAGCAGCTCGATTTCCTTCTCATGCGCATACTGGCGCAGCAAGGAGATCGAATTTCCGGCCACCTCCTCCAGAATGAAACGGGCTTGCTCCAGCTCCAGCTTACCGGCCTCCACCTTGGAGAAATCGAGAATATCGTTGATGATGCCGAGCAGTGAGCGGGCGGCAGTATGCACCTTCTCGATATAGTCCTTCTGGCGCGGCGTCAGTTCGGTTCTGAGCGCCAGATAGGCCATGCCGATGATGGCGTTCATCGGCGTGCGGATTTCGTGGCTCATATTGGCCAGAAACATCGACTTGGTGCGTGTCGCCTCTTCTGCCTTCCGGTTCGCCTCTTCCAGTTCTTGCGAACGCTCACGCTGCAAGATGGCATTGCGCGCCAGGGTGTAAAGCCAGAACAGTGCCAGTGCTGCAAGCATACCTGCCAAACCCGCGAGACCCAGCACGCCCCGGTGGGTCCACCATACATCCCGCCGCTCCAGCAGAACAACCGACCAATCCCCCTCTGGGTCGTTCCACGCAAGCGGGAGGCTGCGCACGGCGTAGCGCACCCCGTCGATGCTGGCTTCAGGCATATCCAGCGTAAAGGGCAACACTGCCGTCGGTGACTTATCAAACACTTTGCCAAATTGTCTGGTGCGCTGAATATCGGCAATCCGTTTTGCGCTCACCTCACCGGTCAGGCGAAACTGCCAGTCTTTACGACTCGCTGCGAAGACCACCCCTTGCGGTGATAACAGCAAAGCAGCACCGCCAGTCCAGCTTTTTAAAAGCGCCTCCATTTTATCGGATCCGACTTTAACCACAACGACGCCAATCGCCTCTGACGCATTGTCCTGAGCGGCGCGCACCGGGGCGGCAAGATAGATGCCGCGACTATCAGTCGTACTGCCCAAGGCCGGATACACATTGGAGTTCCCTTCCATCGCCAGTTGCACATAGGGACGGAAAGACACATCGCTTCCGGTGCTATGCTTCTTGTGCTTGCTGCTGTACGCTGCGATTACGCCTTGTTTATTGACGATAAAAATATCATCAAAGATATACAGCGTACGCAATCGTTCCAGCGCAGACACGGCTTCAGGCGCATCAAGCGGCAACTGTCCCAAAGCCAATTTCTTGACCTCCAGACTCTCGAGTCCGAACAACATCGCAGCACCCATCGCACGGCTGTTTGTCGTGCCGCCATCCAGTGTCGCCGCAAAATTACCCAGTGATGTGACTAACGGCAGCTCGCGATCGGCCTCATAGTTGCGGTTGGCAAGCCATGCTGTTACGGAAATCGCCAGCACAACCAGCAGCGCGGAAATGGCCGTATAGCGACTAGGGTATCGAACCATACGCTGCAAAAAATTCATAAAAAACCCGAAATGTTGATTTTGCAATTAATGAACACACACCATTACCGCCCGGTATACCTGGACCTGATCGATTTGTGTAAATCAGAAGATCTTGTCGTAAGCCAATGTCAGCAGACGCGAATTGCCATAATTCGGCATAAATCCAGCCCCGCTGTGATCGCTGGTACTGTCGTATTGCAATTTCAAATCGCTGGACATCGTCAGATCGTAGCGCACACTCAAGGCGATCGTCTGTTGACTATTGGCGGTACTGGCCGGCGCGCCTGGCAAAACGCCTGTTGTGATTACCGTCCCCCGGTAATGTCCCCACATCGCCATCGGCAGCCACTTGCCATGACGGTAACCGACAGAGACAACTTGCGCGAAGTCGCTGTAGGTCAAACCAGGATGATTGATATAAATGAACTCGTTGTGCAGCAGCCAGTTCTGATAATCGGCTCTGAGTGTCAGGCCATAAATCTGCTGTTTTGCGACCGGCGCCGATCCCGCTGGCGGATCGTAGGTCAGTGTTGTGTAGTTCCAGGCACCGCTGATGTTATTGTCCTGAGTGTTTGATTGTATGTAGACGAGGCGTGTTTCAAACCAATCCTTAACCAGTGACAAATCACCTCCGATGATATTTGTCCATTGCGTATTCGTGACGCTTTGACGCCCATTGCCGTTGACTTTCCAGTAACCGCTGTTTTTTCTGTTCTCGTTACCGGCAAGCAGATTGGCGCTCGCCTGCCAGTCGCCGAACTGATCCTGATACTGCATATTGATGCCGTTGTAATTCACGACCTGCCAGCCATACAGGCCGGTCGGCAGGTGCGTCCAGGGAAGTGCAAAACCGATGTCCTGGGCGTCTGAGTAATAGAACATCGGCAGCCGCTTGCGCCCCGCCTGCAGCGTGATTTTGTCATTCAGCTTGTAGCTGCCGTAAAACCATTCCATATCTGCGGCGCCATTGCTGGCCGCGCGTGCGACTACCTGGGTCGCAATTGAAAATCGCCTGTTATCAAAGTAGGCGTTGCCCTGTAACCCAAGCCTGGTATCGGGATTGAATTGCAAACCGCTGCGTCCGTCATACATTGCAGCCTGAGCATAGTCCGCAATGAAACAAGGGCAATTGTAGCCGCCGACATTATTTTGGGTACCGCCTAACATTTTTCCCGCACCCAGCGTCATGAAACCGGAACCTGAATATTCTATGCCGCCATCCTCATCCGCATGACAGGTTGTTGCAAACACATGTAATAGCAACATGGCATACAGCAGTTTTTTAATCACCAAAATCAGCCCCCTTGATATCGTTAATCCTGGCCGTTTGAACAATCTGGATCATCTTCACGCTGCTATCGAGTGAGGAACGTTCAATATAGCCTATCCCTCCCGGGATGAGATTGAGCAGTCTTTTGATATCGTCGCTGTCTGTACCTTCGCGCGGCAGCACACCGCGACCGGTAAAGAACAATTTCGCCCAGCCCGCCTTGACTTGAGCGGCAGACTTATTCGCCACGTTAGTGTAAAACTCCTCACGCAGCGGGTTGGATTCAGGCTGATCTATCGGAGCCGCATTGACTCCGTCCGGAAATGAGGCCACCTTGCCGAGAAATAAATCACATACCTGTTTTTTGCTCAACGCAAGGTTCTGTCTCTTCGCGCCTGTCACCACCACCACCTCGGCATGCAGGCTTTGCGACAGCAACAGCAGTGCTGCTATGGCGCAGCAGGGGCGTATGAGTAGTTGATTGAATCGAACCATTTTTTGCGCCTTAAATTTAAACCGCGATGGCGATCCGTTGTAAATATGACACCAGGCTCACCGCACCTGACGAATACTGAGGGTGACAGTCACGCTCGGGCAATTGTATCCCACAACAGCATCACGGTTATAAAATACAGGGCGTTAAAAATCCCAACTATAGGGCTTACGCCTTTTCAAATACCGCGATGGATTCCACATGCGACGTCTGCGGGAACATGTTCATCACGCCGGCTGATTTGAGCACATAGCCGCGCAGCACCAGTTCGGCAGCATCGCGCGCCAACGTTGCGGGATTGCAACTCACATAGACAATCAGATCCGGTGCGATTTCCGGTGTAATGGATTTCACCAGTTCCATAGCGCCGTCTCGCGGCGGATCGATCAGCCACTTGTCGAACTTGCCCAAACTGGCGAGCGCGGCTTCATCCATCTCGAACAGGTTCCTCGCGCTAAACTCGGTATTGCCGGACAGATCATTGTAGGCGGCGTTCTGTTCGGCACGTTTGACCAGCGCGTCGCTACCCTCGATACCTGTCACCGCAGCGCCACTGCGCGCAATCGGCAGCGTGAAATTGCCCAGTCCGCAGAAGAAATCGACGATGCGCTCGCCCGCCTTGGGATTGAGCAGACGCATCGCACGGCTGATCATCACGCGATTGAGTTCGCTGTTTACCTGGGTAAATTCACCCGGCGCAAACGGCATCGTGATGCCGAATTCCGGCAGACTGTAAGACAGTGCGGGCGCATCGAGCGGATAAAACGGCACGACGGTTTCCGGCCCCTTGGATTGCAGCCAGAACTGCACCTGATGTTCGTCGGCAAAGGCGCGCAATGCGGCTTCATCGGCCTCCGTTGGCGGCGCCATCACGCGCAGCACCAGCACATATACATGTTCACCGACCGCCACTTCGATCTGCGGCAGCTTTTCGCGTATCGACAGACCTTCGAGCAGGTTAGCCAGCGGCATGATCAGCGAGGCAATTTTCGGCTCAAGAATCTCGCAGCTCTGCATATCGGCGACAAAGCTGCTGCGTTTTTCGTGAAAACCGACAAGCATTTTTTCTTTTTTAATCACATACTTAGCCGATATGCGCGCACGCTCACGATACCCCCAGGCTTGCCCGTAGATCGCGGGCAGGATGGTTTGGGGCTTCACTTTTCCGATGCGTTCCAGACTGTCTTCCAGAATGCGTTGTTTGACCGCGACCTGCACTCGCGCATCCAGATGTTGCATCGAGCATCCGCCGCATACGCCGTAATGCGCGCACTTGGGCTCAACCCGGATGGAAGCTGCGCGATGCAGCTGCGTCATCTGCGCCAGTTCAAACGAGGGTTTCCTGCGATAAGAGGCGTAGCTCACCACTTCTCCGGTCAATGCACCCTCGATGAAAATCACCTTGCCATCCGCATGCGCGATGCCGCGACCTTCCTGGTCCAGCGATTCAATCGTTACTCTGTTATCTGTCGTCATTTCAATTCCAATTTCATAAATTTTTATCGCGCCGCGCGGTTTTCAATATAGTCCAGCAAGCGCCCCAACGGGGTCAGCACCAGCAACCACCCCAGCAACACGCCGATACTGTCCGCCAGCATATCCATCACATCGAAGCTGCGGCATCCCATCCAGCCCTGCACGTATTCCAGTCCGACACCTAAGGCTACAAGAGTCGCGATCACTCCTGCACGCGACCTGCACGTCACGTAGAGATGGCAGAACCAGAACGACAGTATCATATAGGCAAAGGCGTGCTCGACCTTGTCTGAATTATCAAACGGCAAGGGGGCGGACGGTTGCGGGGTCAAAGAGAGATACACAACCAGCGCCACCAGAAACCCGCCAATAACCTGCCAGATGCGACGAGGTTTGAGCATTAAACTTCGGTCCAGGCGGCCAGAAATTGCTGCCAGTGCGGCAAGTCGAGTCTTTGCAGTTCACATCGGACCAGTTTGCACTCTTTTTTGTAGGCGTCCCGGCTCAGGACGCCGCGCATCATCTGGAAGCGCGCATACAGCAGATAGGTATTCGCCACATCGGTTTCGCAGTAGTTACGAATATCGGACAAGCGCCCCTGCTGATACGCCTGCCAAACCTGGTTGCCATCCATGCCCAGCTTGCCGGGCAAACCCATCAGTTTCGCCAGATCATCCAGCGGCGCATTGGCGCGTCCGGTGTACATGGCCAACAAATCCATCAGATCCAGATGACGCGTGTGATAACGGCTGATGTAGTTGTTCCACTTGAACTCGCGGTCATCCTCGCCCATGTCCCAATAGCGCGCACACTGCACACCGTGGATCAAGCCGCGATAATGCAATACCGGCAGATCAAAGCTGCCACCGTTCCACGAGACCAGTTGCGGCGTGTATTTGTCGATACCATCGAAGAAGCGCTGAATCAGATCGCCTTCATTGTCGTCCATCTCACCCAGCGACCAGACCTTGAAGTTATCGCCCTCGCGCAACACACAGGATATCGCCACCACGCGCTGCAAATGATGCGGCATAAAATCGCTGCCGGTTAACTGACGCCGCTGCTGAAAAGCCATTTCAGCCACTTCCCATTCGCTGACGGTTTCATCCAGCCCATGCAAAATGCGCAGCCCGGCAATATCGGGAACCGTTTCGATGTCAAAAACCAGGGTTGGAGTCATGAGGATTTACAAGTTGTAGTCCCCTCCCCCGTCAACGGGAGAGGGTGCGCATCAGCGCAGAAGAGGAAAAATTACTTTTGTAGCCAGCCGTTATTACTCATCACCCACCAGCCGCGTTGCGCCCGTTGTATCCAGCGCTGTGCGAAAGTGCTGCGGATTTCCGCCTTCCATTCAGGGTGTCCGTTGGCATTGGCGATCTCGGCATACAGCGCATCGCGGTCCTGATTTTCAGCCGCGACCAGCGCATTCACCGTCTGACGTGCGGCCAGCGGCACAGACCCGGCATCACGCAACTCGATCATGCCATCCATAGACAACCCAACCGCACCATTGGCATAGTAACCGGCCAGTTGCGCATGGCGCGCCTGCATGCTGTTCTTGATGGCATTCACACCCGGCGTATTGACTTCAAGGTCGGCCGCCGCATACGCGCTCAACACGCCGGCAAGCGCGATCATTGAAAACAAGTATTTGATAATATTCATTTTATATCCTTAACAGCGGCAGGTTTATCGGACGGATGCATTTGCCAGACTTCCTCGATGATCTTGTCCGCCGCCTTTTCAGCCGCCGCAGCCGGGAAGTAAATATTGATCGTCACGCAGGCACTCAATGCGCATACCGCCAGTGCAATCCAGACTTTCTTTATCATCATGACTCCTATAAAATTCACGTGCAATCAGCTATTCTATGACAGGAGTGACGTTACCCTGTGTCACTCGTTTCAACCGCGTGATCAATTCACCCCATGAAACGGCGCGATTGTAGCCCATCACGCTGATCGCAGGAATCCCTCCGCCCCTGATGATCTCATACATGCCGCGATCAGAGGACTCTATTCCACCCATCTGGCACACGCCGTTGCGCAGCACACAGCTCAAACCAATGCGGTCATAGCCAAAATTTTCAAAAAAACTCAGGTAACTGCGTTGTATCGCTGCCGCCGCCCCCGCACCACCCAGAGACGAAATGTTCTGCACCGCCTTCTGACTGATTTTCCTGGGATAGCTTCCCGCGCTGCTGTACACGCGCGCCTTGAAGCGCACCGGCTGCCAGTCCTGCAATTGCAAGTTGTTCACGTCAGCGTCCAGGCGGCCTTGCATGTTGCCAAACGCGAAAGTTCGCGTCAGCAAATCCAGATCGAGATTGCGCATCATCAGGTTACCGGACAGTCTGGGCGCGCGCCCGAACGCATCATTTAGCTTGAGTCCGGTGGCCACGACCGTGCCATCGAACACATTGAACAGCAGCGCGCCATCCACGTTGATCTCACTGCCGTCATAACTGACATCAGGAATGCGCCCCGCCAGCGAGCCCAGCATTTTCGGCCAACCTGCAGCGTTGCTTAATTGTTCCATCGAGATCGGAGTTAAACCAGCGGCAAACTGCCAGTGCCACACGTTTTTATCCCGATGCAAATGAAAATTGCGCAAATCGAGCTTGCCATCCAGAATCGGTAACGACGCCTGCGGCACATCGAACGCCAGCCCGTTCATATTGACTGTCCACAGCCCCGATCCTAATGACACACCCAGCAGCGCACCTCCGGAAAAAGCAATGCTGGCCGTGCGCGCGGCATCTGCCTGCCAGTCTATATCGCTGTTCACGCCGAGCAAGTTATAGCGCCGCGCCGCATCAGAAATTCCTGCCTCGTGCAGTTTTAACTTCAGTGATTGCAATGCGCCTTCACGATAGTGAGCCTGCACATCGGCATGACCGGAAAGCGCCGATTCGGCAAGCGCGCCCTTGTCCAAAAACGGTTTCGCGTAAACCTCGAACAGGCTCGTCAACGCCAGCCCGCTGCCCTGCAATACGCCTTCCTGCAAGGCGCTTTTCTGCACATCCCACCCGGCGCTCAATTGCACCTGACCCACTTCCGGCAAATCAATCACGGCCTGTTTAACTTTGATCAGTTTGCCATCAAAATGACCCGACGCGGCCAGAGCTTGACCGCCGCGCAGATACAGCGGTTGCCAGAACAGCTCACCGGATTGCCACGCAACATTGCCTTGCCAGTTCCACACCGTACCGCTGCGGCGGGCGGAAAATCTGACGGATCCGCGCAATTTCTCCGCAGCATGCAGGCCGCTGACATCGCTGAAAGCCACATCAGCCAGCTGCATATCGACATTGATCATTTCCGCACCGGATGCATTACCGCCGATGCGCAACGTGC
>JBBRBS010000034.1:0-15234 GCA_038205615.1 Burkholderiales bacterium
TGGTCGTGATTGCCGACAAGAATCTGTTGCAGCAGCGTGCAGAACAGCTTGGCATAAATTTGAAAATCAAAGAATGGGAAGGGCGAATAGCGAAGGGCGAGGCGAGGGAATTGCCTGCTCTAAATGTAATTCACATCCCGCTTGCCACGCCCTCTGTTGCCGGAAAACTAAACGTGGCCAACAGTGCCTACGTGCTGGAAACATTGCGCCGTGCGGTGCAAGGCTGTCAGTCGGGTGAGTTTTCCGGCATGGTGACAGCCCCGGTACACAAAGGCATCATCAACGATGCCGGAATCCCGTTTACCGGGCATACCGAATTTCTCGCCGAACAAACAAACACGCCTCAAGTCGTGATGATGCTCTCAGGCGGCGGGATGCGTGTTGCGCTGGCCACGACGCACCTGGCTTTGCGCGATGTGCCGGACGCGATCACAGCACCTCTGCTGGAAAACGTGTTGCGCATCATCCATCGAGATTTGCAACGCCGCTTCGGCCTGGCTGAGCCGCGTATCCTGGTTGCGGGATTGAATCCCCACGCAGGAGAGTCAGGGCACATGGGGCGCGAGGAAATCGACGTGATGATTCCCATACTCGACAAATTGCGCCTGGAGGGCATGAATGTAAGCGCTCCGCTGCCTGCCGACACCTTATTTACACCCGACAAGCTTGCGCGATGCGATTGCGTGCTTTCGATGTATCACGATCAGGGACTTCCGGTTCTGAAACACGCCAGTTTCGGTCAGGGTGTGAATATTACGCTCGGCTTACCCGTGATCCGCACATCGGTTGATCACGGCACGGCACTTGATCTGGCTGGAACCGGCAAAGCCGACAACGGCAGTCTGCTGGAGGCGATCAGGGTCGCGGCACAAATGGCACAATACGAAAAACTTTTGATGAAACCACCAGCCATGCGACCAAGCGAGCAAACAACTCCCGCTGAGTCGCAGGTTATATCCGGATCCCCCGCATGAGCGCGCATAAAGCTAAAAAGAAATTTGGCCAGAACTTTCTGGTGGATGAACGCATCATCGCTGACATCATCGGCGTCATCCGCCCCGAAGAGGATGACAATCTGGTGGAAATCGGCCCGGGTTTGGGCGCGATGACCCGGCCGCTACTCAAAAAATTAAAGCATCTGCATGTAGTGGAAATCGACCGCGATATCATCGCGCGCTTGGAAGCCGACTACCCGCAGGATCGGCCCGATCCCAAGCTGATTATTCATGCTGGGGACGCGCTGAAATTTGATCTGACCACCCTTGCTGCGCCTTTGCGCATCGTCGGCAATCTGCCATACAACATTTCGTCGCCGCTGCTGTTTTATTTCGCAGCCTATTCGGAACGTATTACCGACATGCACTTCATGCTGCAGAACGAAGTGGTCGAACGCATGGTCGCGAATCACTCAACACCGGCCTACGGGCGTTTGTCGGTGATGCTGCAATACCGTTTCTTCATGGAAAAGCTGCTTGATGTGCCGCCGGAATCATTCCGCCCCGCGCCCAAGGTAAATTCTGCGATTGTGCGCATGATCCCACTGCCTCCTGACAAAATTATCGTTAAAAACGAAAAAATATTTGGCGAAATTGTCGGTACCGCATTCGGCCAGCGTCGCAAGACACTGCGCAATACCCTGCGCAGCTTTCTGAACGAAGCCGAATTTGAGCAACTGGGCATCAACCCGCAGTTACGCGCCGAGAACCTGTCCGTTGCGGAGTTCGCCAGAATAGCTGCGTTTGTGGACGGGCGGGCGTAGCTTCTGATTAATTACAAATTAATCAGATAGTTGCACATTTAAGGCTTGCCGGCGCCAGACCGAAAGTTAAGCGGTGTGCAGCCCCGCAACATCTTTCGACCCCGGTAAGCAAAGCTATACCTTTTTCTGTATCAACTCAATCTTGTAGCCGTCCGGGTCTTCGACAAAGGCAATCACGGTGCTGCCGTGTTGCATCGGACCGGCTTCCCGCACCACCTTGCCGCCGAGCTGCCTGATTTTTTCGCAGGCATCACAGGCATTCTCCACCTCGAGGGCGATGTGGCCAAATGCGTTGCCGAGGTCATATTTTTCCACGCCCCAGTTGTGGGTGAATTCAATCACCGCACCGTGCGCTTCGTCAACGTAACCGACAAAGGCCAGTGTAAATTTCCCCTCGGGGTAATCGGTGCGGCGCAGCAACTTCATGCCGAGCACCCCGGTATAGAAGGCAATCGATACATCCAGATTAACCACGCGTAACATCGTGTGCAGTATGCGCATTATTTTCTCAGCCCCTTATCATGTTTAGTATTCGGAAATCAGGGGCATATAGGGTAAAATGCCCGACCTGACGCGCATAATACCATCGCCTACATCATGTCTGAATCATACCCATTAGTAATGAGTTTTGCCGCCACAGATCCTTCCGGGGGTGCTGGTTTGCAGGCTGATATGTTGACCATCTCCAGCATGGGTTGCCATCCGCTGTCCGTTGTCACCGCAATCACCGTGCAGGACACCAGCGGCGTGGAAGATGTCATGCCGATCGAGCCTGAGTGGGTAGTGGATCAGGCGCGTGCGATGCTCGAAGACGTGCCGGTCGCGGCGTTCAAGATCGGGATGCTGGGCAGCGTGGAAAATGTTGTGGCGATCGCCGAGATCCTGGCCGATTACCCGGACGTGCCTTTTGTGCTGGATACCGTACTGGCCTCGGGACGCGGCGATGAGCTGGCGGATGAAGACATGCTGGATGCCATGTGCGAATTACTGATACCGCAGGCGACCATTGTGACCCCGAACAGCATCGAGGCCCGTCGTCTGGCAATCGATGAAGACAACGAAGAGGACGATCCCAGCCTGGAAGAATGCGCAAAACGTATCCTGGCAATGGGTTGCGAATATGTGCTGATTACCGGTACGCACGAGCAATCATCCAAAGTAATCAATACGTTATACAGTGATCAAGGGGTGGTGCGCAGCGATAGCTGGACGCGTCTGCCGGGCAGTTATCACGGCTCAGGATGTACGCTGGCATCCGCCATCGCGGCCTTGTTGGCGCAGGGTGTAGCCGTGCCGGAGGCAGTCAAGGAAGCGCAGGAATACACCTGGCAGACGCTGAATGCGGGTTTCAGACCGGGCATGGGACAGTTCATTCCGGACAGATTATTCTGGGCGCGAGGCGAAGACGATGAGGACATGCCTGAGCTGCTCAATTGAGAATTCAGAATTGATCATTAGCGGCCTGTACGCAATTACGCCGGAAGAATCTGATACGGCCGAACTGTTGCGCAAGGTGCAGCTGGCCTTGCTGGGCGGGGTGCGGGTGTTGCAATACCGCAACAAACTCGGCAGTCCGGCCGTGCGCCTGGCGCAGGCGATGGCGTTGCGCGAACTGACGCAGAAATTTTCAGTCCCGTTGATTATCAACGATGACGCGATGCTGGCATTGCGCGTGGATGCCGACGGCGTGCATCTGGGCGGAGAAGATGGCAGTATTACTGCGGCTCGGCACACGCTGGGCTTTGATAAAATGATCGGTGTATCTTGCTATAATCGCATGGAGCTGGCGCATCAGGCGGAAAGTCAGGGCGCGGACTATATTGCGTTCGGCGCTTTTTTCACATCGACCATAAAGCCCTCAGCACCGGTTGCGGCGCTGGAATTATTGAGACAGGCGCGCCGTGAGATCAACCTGCCAATAGTAGCGATAGGCGGTATTACGGTTGAGAATGGCGCGTCAGTATTGTCGGCAGGAGCCAGCGCGCTGGCGGTCATTTCGGCGCTGTTCAGTTCACCGGATATACAACTTGCGGCGCGACAGTTTGCAAATTTAAATACTTATAGTTAGAAAGATGCAACATGACTTCACACAATCAATCTCTTTTCGACGCATCAATGCAGGTCATTCCCGGCGGCGTGAATTCACCGGTGCGTGCATTCCGTTCGGTAGGCGGCACCCCGCTATTTTTCCAGCGCGGCCGCGGCGCTTACGTCTGGGATGCAGATGACAAACGTTACACCGATTATGTCGGCTCATGGGGTCCGATGATCGCTGGTCATTGCCATCCCGACGTGGTTAAAGCGGTGCAGGATGCGGCAGCGAACGGGCTGGGTTTCGGTGCACCAACCGCGTCAGAACTGGAAATAGCCACGTTGTTGTGCAAGCTTTTGCCAAGCCTGGAAATGGTAAGGCTGGTCAGCTCCGGTACTGAAGCCACCATGACGGCAATCCGCCTGGCGCGCGGTTTTACCAATCGTTCGCGCATTGTCAAATTTGAGGGGTGCTATCACGGCCATTCCGATGGATTGCTGGTCAAGGCGGGTTCAGGCGCACTGACGTTCGGGCAGCCAAGCTCTTCCGGCGTACCCGCCGAAATCGCCGCGCTGACCACTGTGCTCGACTACAACGATGTAGCAGGACTCGAGCGCGCCTTTGCCGAGATGGGTTCCGAGATCGCCGCCGTAATCGTCGAACCGGTGGCTGGCAACATGAATCTGGTCACGCCCAAACGTGAATTCCTCGATGCGATGCGCAACCTGTGCACCAAACACGGCGCGGTGCTGATTCTGGATGAGGTGATGACAGGCTTCCGCGTTAGTTTGCAAGGTGCGCAAGGCTATTACGGCATCAAACCGGATCTGGTTACGCTGGGCAAGGTGATGGGCGGCGGACTGCCGGCAGCCGCATTCGGCGGACGACGCGACATCATGCAATGTCTGGCGCCACTGGGTTCGGTGTATCAGGCCGGCACCCTGTCGGGCAACCCGGTCGCTGTTGCGGCGGGTCTGGCCACGTTGAAACTAGTGCAAGCCGAAGGATTTTATCAGCGGCTGTCGCAACTGGCGACGCAGCTAACAGAAGGCCTGACGGCAAGCGCCAAAAAACACGGCGTTCCATTCTGCGCACAATCAGTAGGCGGCATGTTCGGCCTGTATTTCAGCAACGCAATACCCACCAGCTACGCTGAGGTAATGAATTGCGACAAGGAAGCATTCAACCGCTTCTTCCATGCCATGCTGGACGCAGGCGTGTATCTGGCCCCATCTGCATTCGAAGCGGGCTTCGTCTCTTCCGCACATACCGAGGCTGACATCAATGAGACGATTGCCGCAGCTGACGCAATCTTCTCGGTCTGGAAATAATGGGACTCTTCTCTCTGGCAACATTCTATACCACCGTCAACCACATCAAGGACTTGCCGATGCACGGCGGCCGGGAAGTGGCCTTCGTCGGGCGATCCAATGCGGGCAAGTCGAGTGCGATCAACACGCTTGCGAACCATGTGCGTCTGGCTTACACCAGCAAGACGCCGGGCCGCACCCAGCACCTGAACTACTTCTCGTTGGGCAATGACAGTTATATCGTCGACCTGCCGGGCTACGGCTATGCCAAGGTTCCGCCCGAGGCCAAGCGCCACTGGGAATCGCTGCTAAGCACCTACTTGCAGAAGCGTGAGGAGTTAAGCGGACTGGTCGTCATCATGGATATACGCCGCCCGCTGCTTGAACTCGATGAAACCATGCTGGACTGGTTCGCTCCGACCGGCAAGCCTGTGCACATTCTGCTGACAAAATCGGACAAGTTAAGCCGCCAGCAATCCACGATAACGTTGATGAAGGTAAAAGCGTATCTTGCCGAGAACTATCCGCAGTGTTCCGTGCAGTTATTCTCGAGTCTAAAGAAACAGGGCTTGGAAGAGGCCGAAGCGGTGATAGCCGGCTGGTTGAAGCCAAAGGATATTTCGCCTCTGGATGCTGATGAAGGCGTAATTGACTAAAAGCAGCTTGTAGCAATTTCTGCAGGCAAAAAAAGCCCCCAACCAGTGGGGGCCAAAATCTTAACAAGGTTAAGACACGCTCAGGGAGGAGAAACGTGGAATGATTTATCATCATTCGCACACTCTGATAAGCGTTTTCTAAAATAGTTCAATAATAAAATATTTTTTAGGAAAAATCATGCAGACACTGGGACAATACCCGAACAAACGCATGCGCCGTATGCGCCACGATTCCTTTTCGCGCGACCTGATGCGCGAGAACGTACTCACACCCGCAGATTTCATCTACCCTGTTTTCGTACTTGAAGGCGAGAACAAGGTAGAGGACATCAAGTCGATGCCCGGTGTGCAGCGCAAGACGCTGGATTTGCTGCTCAAAGACGCCGAAGAATGCGTCAGGCTGGGCGTGCCGGTGATGGCGATTTTCCCGGTAGTCGATGCCAGTAAAAAAACATTAGATGCGTCTGAAGCCTACAACCCGGACGGCCTCGTGCCGCGCGTTGTCGCCGAACTGAAAAAACACTTTCCCGAACTCGGCATCATGACCGACATCGCGCTCGACCCTTACACCAGCCACGGCCAAGACGGGCTAATCGACGATGATGGTTATGTACTCAACGATGAGACCATTGCCGTGCTGACAAGACAGGCGCAGTGTCACGCAGCTGCGGGTGCCGATATCGTCGCGCCCTCCGACATGATGGACGGGCGCATCGGTGCGGTGCGGGAAGCCTTGGACGCTCACGGGCACATTCACACGCGCATCATGGCCTACTCTGCAAAATATGCCTCCAGCTTTTACGGCCCGTTCCGCGATGCAGTCGGCTCCAGCGGAAATTTAGGTTCGGGCAACAAATACACCTACCAGATGGATCCTGCCAATTCCGACGAAGCATTGTGGGAAGTCGGCATGGACTTGCAGGAAGGTGCGGACATGGTCATGGTCAAGCCTGGCATGCCTTATCTGGACATCCTGCGCCGCGTGAAGGACGAGTTCAAGGCACCTACCTTCGTCTACCAGGTCAGCGGCGAATACGCGATGCTCAAAGCCGCCGCACAAAACGGCTGGCTGAACGAGAAGGCCTGCGTGCTGGAATCATTGCTGGCATTCAAACGTGCCGGTGCAGACGGCATTCTGACTTACTTTGCACTGGATGCGGCAAGGTGGCTGAAGGAATAGTGGCCGGGAAACACCGGAGGGAACGAACCTTCCGGGCCTCAGCACTCTTCAATTCATTTAGCCAGTAACGCTTCGACCGCCGTGATATCCGCATGGGTATCGGGGTGGCGACTGCCGCTGTGGCGGGCATTTTCGGGCAGAACAACGATGTGTATCTGGGTGCCCGACTCGCCGTTCAGGGTATAGCTCGGCACTGTCTCATCATGGCCACCCAGCCGAACTCTCCAGTCACCGTCTTCGAATTCAAGCTTGTTCTTGAGCAAAAAGAGCAGCACGGCTTTGCCATCGTCGGAAAACAACATCAGGTTGATGTCTGAATACTCCCCTGCCGCACCGCTCAATACCGATCCGGTCAGATAAGGGTTAAAGGCTGAAAGCAGCCGCATCGCAGACAGCGCTTCCGTGCGCAACTGAAACAAGACGTCAGGATGGCTGTCGTGCTGGTACAAGGCGCGATAACTGTGCAGCGCCTCCTCTATCTCCCGGTTGCTGGGCAGATGCTGGGTGTCCGACGCACCGAGCTGTCGGGCAGCCTTACGCTTGGCGGAAGCAAAGTCCGCCACACCGGCTTCCGCTATCAACTTGGCGGTCAGATGCGCCAGTTGTTCACGCATCAGATCGCGTTTAGAAGCGTGTGGCATGTCGCTTATGGCCTGTGGCGAACGACATTAAAGCAGCTGATCTTTGACAGAATCCGCAGGACTTCCGGATTCAGCGGGTGTCGGAGCTGACTGCCCGCCGGGTACGTTTTCCTGATAGAAATATTCTACACGGGCGCCATTCTCGTCGCGATGACCGCTGTCATTGATCCGCACTGCAGCCATGTTCTCAGGCATGCTGTACTCCGCCTGCGGGACATTTTTAAGGGTTTTTTCCATGTAGCTGATCCAGATCGGCAGCGCGGCCCCGCCGCCGGTTTCCCTGTCGCCCAAGCTGCGCGGCTGATCGAAGCCCATCCACGCAATGCCGACCACGGTCGGCTGGAAGCCGCAAAACCACGCATCGATCGAGTCACTGGTAGTGCCGGTTTTTCCAGCCAGATCCTGACGACCGAGTTGCATCGCACGAATCGCGGTACCGTGCTTGACCACATCCTGCATCATGCTGACCATCGTGTACGCATTCCGCACATCGATGACCTGCTCAGCACCTTCGTTCGCGACACTCGGGATCGTTTTGCTAAGCACTCGGCCTTGCGCATCTTCAATGCGCTGGATGAAATAAGGCGAGGTGCGGAACCCGCCATTGGCGAATACCGAATAACCGGTCAGCATCTGCAAAGGAGTCACGGAACCGGCACCCAGCGCCATCGTCAGATAAGGCGGGTGCTTCTCGGCATCCAGACCGAACTTGGTGATGTAGTCCTGTGCATAGCGCGGCGTGATCGACTGCAAAATGCGTATCGAAACCATGTTCTTGGAATGGATCAGCGCCTCGCGCATACGCATCGGCCCAGAGTATTTACCGTCATAGTTCTTCGGTTGCCAGGGTTCACTGCCGGTCTGGTCGGAACCGAACGTCAGCGGCCCGTCATTGATAATGGTGGCAGGCGTGAAGCCCTTCTCCAGCGCAGCAGAATAGATGAATGGCTTAAAGCTGGATCCGGGCTGACGCCAGGCCTGCGTGATGTGGTTGAACTGATTGTGGTTGAAGTCGAAACCACCAACCAGCGCGTAAATGGCGCCATCGAGCGGATTGCCCGATACGAATGCAGATTCAACCTGGGGAAGCTGGCTGATTTGCCACACACCATGCTCGTTTTTTTGCACCCGTATGATTGATCCGACGACAATGCGTTGATTCAGCGCGACTTTATCGCTCAATGCGCGCTGTGCGAAACGCAATCCTTCACCGCTGATTGTGACGCGCTCGCCCCCCTTGCAATAGGCCTGGATCAGCGCGGGTGACTCAGCCAGCACTACGGCGGGCAGTAAATCATCGTTGTCAGTAGAGTCCTGCAGCGCTTCTTCCAAAGCTTCTTCGCTGCTGCCCTGCTGCAAGTCAGCATAGCCTTCCGGCCCACGATAGCCATGACGACGGTCGTATTCGAGCACGCCACGGCGTACCGCCTGATAAGCGGCGATTTGATCCTGCTGACGGATAGTCGTGTAAACCTTGAAACCTTCGGTGTAAGTCGCATCCTGATACTTTTGATAGACAGACTGCCGTACCATTTCCGTCACATAATCTGATTTGACGGAAAATTCCTGATTGCCGTGTCGGGCGACGATGGGTTCGCTCTGCGCCAGCTTGAACTGCTCATCGTTGATAAAGTGCAGTTCATGCATGCGCCGCAGCACGTACATCTGGCGCAGCTTGGCGCGTTTGGGATTGACGACGGGGTTGTAGCTTGAAGGCGCCTTGGGCAAGCCGGCCAGCATGGCGGCTTCCGCGATCGAAATCTGATTGAGTGGTTTACCAAAGTAGATTTGCGAGGCGGCCGCGAAGCCGTAGGAGCGCTGCCCAAGGTAAATCTGGTTGATGTAAAGCTGGAAAATATCGTCCTTGGAAAGGTAGTGCTCAATCTTGAAGGCAAGCAACATCTCATTGAATTTGCGCGTGAAGGTTTTTTCCTTGGAAAGGAAAAAGTTTCGCGCGACCTGCATCGTGATCGTGCTGGCACCTTGCTTGGTGCCGCCGGCAGTAAAGTTGGAGAGCGCAGCGCGCATCACCCCCATATAGTCGACGCCACCGTGCTGATAAAAACGATCATCCTCTGCCGCCAGAATAGCCTTCTTCATCGCATCGGGCACATCAGCAATTTTCACCAGCGCGCGGCGCTCCTCGCCGAATTCACCGAGCAAGGTGCCTTCCGCGCTATAGATGCGCAGCGGAACCTTCGGGTGGTAATCGGTGAGCGCTTCCAGGGATGGAAGGCTTGGGTAAGTCAACATCACCGCCATGCCGAGCAACAAAACAGGCAGCGAAAACAGTGTGAGTACTGCGATAACAGGGAGTAGCCAGCGGCGTGTAGTCATTGAATAGTTGTTCAAGAATAATTAATAATGGTATCGTTCAACGGGCGCTGCAATTATACGAGATAAATGCACCCACAAAAACGCCTTTACAGTACTGACAGTTGTTGCTAGGATTTCAACCACTTTATACGGAAAAGCTCCGAACGGCCTATGCCTAAAGTAAATTTTGATATTTTGCTGGATTTTATCCAGTCTAAAACGCCCCCGTTGATTGGTGTGGACATCAGTTCGTCATCAGTAAAATTGGTAGAACTCAGCCAGGCGCCCAATAATGCAGGTTATATTGTTGAGCGCTATGTCATTGAGATGCTGCCTAAAGACGCTTTTTTTGATGGCAATATCAACAATCTGGATGCGCTGGCCGAAACACTGCAACTTGCCTGGAAACGGCTTGGCACAAAAATTAAAAATATTAGTGTCGCACTTCCTGCTGCGGCCGTTATTACCAAAAAAATCCTGTTGCCGGCCGGCATGCGTGATGAAGACCTGGAATACCAGGTCGAATCAGAGGCAAACCAATATATTCCTTTTGCGCTGGATGAAGTTAATCTGGATTTTCAGGTGCTGGGCCCGGCTTCAGGCAATGCGGATGAAGTAGAGGTACTGCTGGCCGCTTCACGCAAGGCCAATGTCGAAGATCGCGTGGCCACCGCCCAAGCGGCAGGTCTCAAGGTCGTAGTGGTTGATGTCGAACCCTATGCTGCCGAAACTGCGTTTTCACAAATTCGCGCACAATTGCCTGACAGTGCGGAAGACAAATGTGTGGCATTGATTGATATCGGTGCTTCCGTGATGAATGTCAATGTACTGCGCAACGGGCAATCAATTTACACACGCGACCAGCAAATCGGCGGCGAGCAATTGACCCAGCAAATTCAATCCCAATTCGGGATGTCTGCCGAACAGGCAGAGGCGGCCAAGCGCAACGGCAACTTGCCAGACAATTATGAGAGCGATGTGTTATCTCCATTCCGCGAGAGTCTGGTCATGGAAATCGCGCGCGCGCTCCAGTTCTTTTTTACCTCCTCACAATACAACGAAGTCGATTATATTGTGCTGGCCGGCGGCAGCGCCGTATTGCCAGGACTCGATGATGCCGTCGCCACCCGTACTCAGGTAAGCACGATGGTCGCCAATCCGTTCGCGCTGATGACGCTGTCGAGCAGAATAAAGAACCGCCAATTGCAAGCGGACGCACCGGCGTTGATTGTCGCCTGCGGTCTGGCCATGCGGAGGTTTGACCCATCATGATACGCATAAATTTATTGCCGCATCGCGAAGAAAAGCGACGGGCCAAACAAACCGAATTTATTGGCCTGAGCGTTGTTTCCCTGTTACTGGGTAGTCTGATCTGGGGGCTTGTGCATGTCGCAATCGGGACACAAATAGGTTACCAGGAACGCCGCAATGATTATCTGAAACAGGAAACCCTGATACTCGACAAGCAGATTGCTGAAATCAGGAAGCTCAAAGAACAGACCAAGTCTTTGCTGGAGCGCAAGGATGCCGTTGAAAAGTTGCAAAGCGATCGCGCCCGCGTGGTGCATCTGCTCGATCAGATGCTGCGCATCCTGCCGGAAGGCGTTTACGTCAAGACAATCAAGCAAAACGGCGATGTCGTCAATCTAGTCGGCTTCGCACAATCCAATGCGCGTGTTTCGACCCTGATGAGAGCGATCGAAGATTCACCCTGGCTGGAAAAACCAGCGTTGGTAGAAATACACGCAACGAATGCGAATGGTGCACGCGTCAGTGAATTTACCCTGACGTTCAGCCTGACCAAGTTGTCCGGTGTTGATGCCGGCGTAAAGAATTAGGTGCCATGATGACTTTCGATGATCTGAAGAACCTCAACCCTAAAACGCCGGGTGCATGGCCGTGGGCTGCAAAACTGATGGCGTTCGCTGGAATTTTTCTCGCCGTTGTCGCCATCGGTGCAGTGCTGGACTGGCAGGATCAATGGGAAAATCTTAATGCGGCCAAGGCCCAGGAGGACACCCTCAAGAATGAGTTCCTGTCCAAAAAGAAACAGGCGGTCAATCTGGATCTGATCAAGAAACAGTTGCTGGAAACACAGGAATCGTTCGGAGCCTTGCTTAAACAATTGCCCAATAAATCCGAGATGGATGCCCTGTTGACGGACATTAACCAGGCAGGATTGGGTCGCGGTTTGCAGTTCGAACTGTTTCGTCCTGGTGCTGAAACCATACAGGGATCATTTGCCGAACAACCGATTACCATCAAGGTGACAGGTAGTTACGATGATCTTGGCAAATTTTCCAGCGATATTTCCATGCTGCCGCGCATTGTGACGCTGAATGAAATAGCCATTACACCGAACGGCAGTGCATTGACGATGGATGCGATCGCGAAGACCTTCAGGTATCTGGATGTCGAAGAAATTGCGGCTCAGAAGCAAGCGGCCAAGCCGGCAGGAGCCAACAAATGAAACTTATCTATCTGGCACTTGCAGGTATTTTGCTAAGCGGCTGTGGCGGCGAAGAGTTCCAGGATCTGCGTGACTACGTCAAAAATTCCGGTGCAGACCTGCGCGGCAAAATCCCACCTCCGCCCAATGTAAAACTGTACGAACCCTTTGCGTATGTAAACGACGCGAATCTGGCCGATCCATTCAAGCCGCGCAAGCCCGAGGCAAGCGCGAGCGGGAAACGTGGAGAAAATGAGCCTGATCTGAATCGTCCCAAGGAGGCTCTGGAAGAATTTCCGCTGGAAGGCCTCAAAATGGTCGGTTATGTGCTTAAGGCCAAAGTAGGTCACGCAGTAGTGCGTGCACCTGACAGAAAACTGTATCAAGTCAAAGTTGGAAATCATATCGGGATGAATTTCGGCACGATTGAAAAGCTATCCGATACGGAAATCGTAATTAAAGAGTTGGTGCAAGACAGCACCGGAGACTGGTCTGAGCGTATCAGCAGTCTGCAATTAGTTGAGTGATTAAGGAGTAACGCAATGGATATGACTACAAGCGCATTCTCATCAGGAATCGCGGGCTACTGCGAACGGAACTTGTTGGTTAAAGGCGCGCTGTTGAGCCTGTTGATGGTTTTTGGCATCGCCCAAGCCGAGACGCAGAACAAGATTACCGCGTTGAGTGTGATGGAGGCGGGTTCTGGCACGACCGTGATCAAGGTAGAGCTGGCCGAGCCCTTGGCTAACCCGCCCGCAGGCTTTAGCATCAACGTGCCTCCGCGCATTGCACTGGACTTTCCCAATACTGAGAATGCGCTGGGTAAATCTGCACAGGATTTCTCGGTAGGAGAATTGCGCAGCGCCAATATCATCCAGGCGGGCTCCCGCACCAGATTGGTAGTTAATCTCAATCAGATGTTGGCTTACGAAACCCGGATAGATGGCAAGAACGTACTGATTACGTTACACGCCAAAATCGCCGAGGCAGCGGCACCCGCTACTCGTTTTGCCGATGCTCGCCAGGGGTCACAAAAGCACACGCTGAGCGCAGTCGACTTTCGTCGCGGTAAAAATGGCGAAGGCCGTATTCAGGTCGACCTGTCCGACTCAGGCGTTGGGATTGATATTCATCGCCAGGGAACACGCCTGATCGTTGACTTCATGAAGACCAATTTGCCATCCAAATTGCAGCGCAAGCTGGATGTGGTTGATTTCGCAACGCCAGTGCAGGCCGTAGATACTTTCGCGCAGGGCGATAACATCCGCATGGTAGTTGAACCCAAAGGCAACTGGGAGCATGCGGCCTATCAAACTGACAACAAATTCATCATCGAAGTCAAACCTGTAGTGGAAGACCCCAACAAACTGGTCAAGGGCGGTCAGGCAGGCTATGCCGGCGAAAAGCTGACCCTCAATTTCCAGGACATCTCCGTGCGTGAAGCATTGAATGTTATTGCTGACTTCACTGAACTGAACATGGTTATCAGCGACAGCGTGACAGGCAATCTGACCTTACGCCTGAAAGATGTTCCATGGGATCAGGCGCTGGATATCATTTTGCAAAGCCGTGGCTTAGCGATGCGTAAGAACGGCAATGTGATCCAGGTAGCGCCGATTGGAGAGCTCGCAGCCTCTGAAAAGAATGACCTGAGTGCACGTCAGGAAATTTCCGAACTGGAAGAGTTACGCACCGAAAGCTTCAGATTGGGTTATCAAACTGCTGCAGCAGCAGCCCAGCTGTTAAACGGCGTGAGTTCGTCTGGCGGTGCCGCGGCACCGGGTGTCGCTGCGGCAGGAGCGGCAGGCGCCGCATCACCACGCATTCTGTCAAAACGCGGCAGCGCGATGGCGGATGCACGCACCAATACACTCTTCGTTAAAGATACCCCGTCTCATCTGGATGAAGTGCGCAAACTGCTCAAGCAGATCGATGTCCCCTCCAGACAGGTGTTGATTGAGGCCCGCTTTGTCTCGGCAGGCGACTCCTTCAATCGCATGCTGGGCGGCAAGTTGGGATACACAGGTCCTGCTGTAGGCGCAGGTGCGGGTAACGCCATAGGCGCCAACACCCCCACTGCGACGCGAGCACTCCTCCAGCCCAATGTAAATCTGCCCGGCGCGGCTGCCGTGGCCAACGGCGGAGGCTTGATACTGTCGCTGTTTAACCCCGCAGCCACCAAAGTGCTGACACTGGAACTGTCTGCATCGGAAACAGATGGTTTAACAAAAAACATCGCCAGCCCGCGTGTGGTAACGGCAGACAAGACCAAAGCATCGATCAAATCCGGCGTGGAAATTCCATATACGATACCGTCCTCCACCGTCGGAGGTCCGGCTACGACTGCATTCAAAACAGCTGCTTTGAGTCTGGATGTAACGCCGCACATCACGCCTGATAACAACATCAACATGGTACTGGTCGCCAACCAGGATACCGTCGGTGCATTGTATGGCGGTGTGCCGAGCATCAACAGCAAGTCTGTCACGACGGAAGTACTGGTCGAGAATGGCGGGACGGTCGTCGTGGGCGGTGTGTTTACTCAGGATATTGCGGACACCACTAATAAGGTTCCGCTGCTGGGTGATGTCCCCGTGCTGGGCTGGTTGTTCAAGAACAAGGTTAAGTCAGATAATAAAAACGAATTGCTGATTTTTGTAACACCTAAAATCATGCAAGACACGTTGAATCTGCGTTAATTCAGGCGGCTTTTAATTATCGCAAACATCAAGGCCCGGCTCAGTCCGGGCCTTTTTAATCGTTTACAATACGCGCTATGCAAAACAGCACAGACAATCGCAAATTCCAGTCGGGAAACCTGATCCTGGTCGGCATGATGGGTTCAGGTAAAACCACGATGGGGCGTATCCTGGCGAAGCATCTGGATAAGG
>JBBRBS010000035.1:0-14739 GCA_038205615.1 Burkholderiales bacterium
GGCCTGCCAATTATGTCGGCCTGTTCGGCTACACCAGTAGCGCGAATATCAGCAATGTAGGACTGGCGGGCGGTAGCGTTAGCGGCGGGGGATTCGTCGGCGGTTTGGTAGGTTACAACAATGGCGGCACGATTATTGGCAGCTACAACACCGGTAGCGTGAGTATGGTCAGCTGTGAATGCTACAACACCGATGTTGGCGGACTGGTGGGCTATAACAGCGGCACTGTCAGCAACAGCTATGCTACGGGCAACGTGACGAGCTTTGGTGACAATATCGGCGGGCTGGCGGGGAATAACTACAGCGGCACGATCAGCAACAGCTATGCCAGTGGTGTGTCGGTGAGCGGTTATCGCAGTGTCGGCGGGTTGGTCGGTGATAATAACGGCACCATCAGCAACACTTATTCCAGCGGCGGCACGGTAAGCGGAGTCGTTGATTTTGGCGGGCTGGTGGGTGCTAACTGGCACATAATTAACACTTCTTACAGCACCAACGCGGTTACTGCTGGTGGCGGCGGGTTGGTGGGTTGGAACGAAATGAGTGTTAACAACAGCTTCTGGAATACCCAGATTTCAGGTCAGGAAACATCGTCAGGTGGTTTGAGTATGACCACCGTGCAGATGCAGCAGCAGGCCAATTTTACGTCAAGCACCGCCGCCAACGGTAACGTGAATCCCGACTGGGATTTCGCCGGCACCTGGGTAATGTATGACGGATTGACCCATCCGCTTCTGCGATCTTTCATGACGCAGCTTACGGTGACAGCGAACAACGCCGCCAAGACTTACGACGGGTTGGCGTATTCCGGTGGAAACGGCGTGAACTATTCCGGCGTTCCCAATGCCAATCTGCTCGGTACGGTGAGCTATGGCGGCAATTCGCAGAATGCTGTGAATGCCGGAAATTACTTCGTTACCCCGGGCGGTCTGTATTCCAACCAGCAAGGCTATCTCCTCAGTTACGTCGATGGCGCACTGACTGTCAATCCTGCTGCGCTGAGTGTCACAGCCAACGCAGCCATTAAAACCTATGATGGTCTCGCTTACAGCGGCGGCAATGGCGTGGCCTACAGCGGCCTTGTCAACGGCGAAACCAATGCGGTGCTGGGCGGCGCACTGGCTTATGGTGGCAACTCGCAAGGCGCAATCAATGCGGGTAACTACCTGATTGTCCCGAGCGGGCTGACCTCGGGTAACTATATCATCAGCTATGTAAATGGCGCACTGACTGTCAACCCTGAACTTGCAACGGTACTCGTCGCGCCACAGCCCGTGGTTTCTTCGCTGGTAAGTATGTCGATACCGGCAATTGATATTCCGTTTAATCCGCCTGTACAGCCGGCATTGACGCAAGCGCTGGAAATAGACGAGATTAATCTGCTCAATCCCGCTGCTGCGGGTTCTGATGACCCAAATCTTCAAGCGGCCCAGGATGTGCTGCTCGTTGCGGCAGTGCCGGCAGCTGAAGCGGCGTCACCGTTGCCGGTATGTCGTTAACCATCCTTCGAGAGTGCGAGATGAAACATAAATTGTTGTTTATTTCTCTGTTCGGGACGTCTTTGCTTGCATCGTCTTTTGCATGGTCAACGGATGCCGTTCCGATAGTCCCTGAAGCCGGATCATCCGTCATGCTGCGCTTTGCCATCGATCGCTACATTGTGGAAGGGGCATCTTTGCTGAGTCAGGCGGAAATCGACGCGGCTGTCGCGCCGCATCTGGGCCGGGACAAGGATTTTTCCGATGTGCAGCGCGCGTTGGAAGCAATAGAGGAAGCGTATGCTGCGCGCGGTTTTTCAGCCGTACGCGTGCTGTTGCCGGAGCAGGAGCTGGAAAAAGGTACGGTGCATTTTCGCATAGTGGAAAGCCGCTTCGGCCGTCTTACGGTGACAGACAATCATTTCGTCAGTGAAGCGAATGCGCTGAATGCGCTTCCTTCAGTGCGTAGCGGCGGGGTGCCGCGTTCAAAACAGATCGCGCGCGAATTGAAACTCGCTAATGAAAATCCCGCGCGCCAGATGAACGTGGTGCTGAAGGCCGGTGAAAAGGATGAAGAGGTAGATGCCAAGGTGATCGTCACCGACAGTAAACCGACCTCATGGGGGCTGGCAGCAGATAACACGGGCACGCCGGAAACAGGCCGCACCCGATTGGGTTTCTCCTATCGCCATGCCAATCTGTTCGATAAGGATCATGTCGCCAGCCTTCAATACCTGATGTCACCGGAGCGCCCGAATCGTCTGACGGTATTGGGCGGCAGCTACAAGATTCCGCTCTATCAGTCAGGCGACAGTATGGAATTTTTCGGGGGTTACTCTAATGTGAATTCGGTAGTAGGTGGTCTGGGCAAATTTCAAGGTGGCGGACTGCTGTTCAGTGCGCGCTATAACCATCCGCTGACACGCATCGGCTTCTTTGATCCGCGTTTGTCGTACAGTTTGGATTGGCGCGACTTTCGGCGCATCGAGCTGACCAATCCCCCTCCAACGGTGCTGTATAACGAAATAGTAGTGGTGCCGCTGAGCGTGGCCTACGCTGCGCAAGGCAAGTTTGCCAGGAGCGATTTGAATTTTAATGCATCTTTTGCTGTCAACCTGCCGGGAATGAACAAAGGTCAGGCAGCGGATTTCGCCAACTATGATGTGTTTAACGGCACTAAACCTAATTCAAACTATAAAGTGTTGCGTTATGGTGCGAGCTACTCGCAACGGGTCGGAGATGACTGGCAATTGCGAGCCGCGTTGAACGGACAGTGGAGCCCCGACACTCTTATACAGGGGGAGCAGATGCGTTTGGGGGGCATCGATGCGGTGCGCGGTTTCTCGGAAGGCAGCGAGGGAGGAGAAATCGGCAGGCGCTGGAATCTGGAGGGGTATACGCCCGACTTGGGCAAAGGAAATTTAAAAACGCGTGCATTGGCGTTCTTTGATGCGGGTGAGGTGCAGTCACGCAACGGCGCACGCTCTTCAATTTCCAGTGCAGGATTGGGCTTGCGTGCCGGTTATGCCGATCAGTTTACGCTGCGTATCGATGCCGGTCGTATCATCAATGCCGGTACCGACCCGGCGCAACGCGTGGGCGACTGGCGTGCCAATCTGGGATTGTCAGCAAGTTATTGAATTGCAGAATGTTGCGTTCAGCGTAGCAGGGTGCATGATGCCGCAAGGGCATTCCCACGGAATATAAGGCGATAAATCGCCTATTCCTGAATGAAAATGTACTCTGCTTACTGATTATGATGAGCGAGGCGCGTGATGAAAATAGCTAATCTTCTGTTTGCAATATTTTTGCTTGCCGCTACAGCGCAGGCGGCTGAATTATCGGCCGGCAAAATCGGCTATATGAGTGGCACGCTGGTAGCGCAACGCGCGGATGGTACCGTACAGGTGTTGGCGCCCAAGTCTGAGGTATTGACCGGCGATATGCTGATTACTGGGAAGGACAGTTATGCGCAGATACAGATAAATGACGGCGCAAAGATAACGCTGAGGCCGAACTCCAATCTGCAAATCGAGGCATTCCATTTTGTTAAAGCGGCGCCGGAAGCCGATAACGCGGTGTTTCGTTTACTCAAAGGCGGCTTTCGCACCGTGACCGCTTTGATCGGTAAGCGCGGCAACGCAGATGCCTACAAGGTACACACAGCATCTGCGACCATCGGTATCCGCGGCACGGATTTTTCTTCGCGCCTGTGTACAAGCCGTGATTGTCAGGACGAAGCTACGGATAAAACCAACTCGGCAGCCAAAGCGCCCGCGCTCCAGTCACAAGTCGTCGGTCGGGTGATGCTGGTGCAGGGGGAATTGTCTGTAAAAAACGATTCGGGCAATGTGCGCCCACTGTCTCTGGGCGGCCCGGTATACGAAGGCGATCAATTGATGACCGGCAACAAATCGTATGCCGTGGTGGCGTTCCGTGACGAGGGCAGAATCAGCCTGCAAGAGAACACGGTGTTTCATGTAGAGAAATTCAAATACGATAAAGCGGCGTCTGGTGACAATGCGGTGCTGCGTCTGATCAAGGGTGGCGTCCGTGTAGTCACAGGCTTGATTGGCCGGATTAATCACGATGACTATAAATTTAAGTTGGCGGGCGCAACCATCGGGATTCGTGGCACCGGTTTCGATTCATGGTGTTATGGTCCCTGCGCAAGCGGGGCCGCGAATCCGGGTGCTACCGAAGCTGATCCATTAGATGGTGCAGGTGTTTTTGTCTGGTCAGGCGAGGTGGCGTTGGTTTCGGATTGCGCGAGTGCGGGTAATTGTCCGATGCACATCGTGGGTATCGATCAGGCGGCCATCATTGCGCGGGATACCGGCAAGCCCGTTCAAATCAAACTGGTTCCGCAAAGCATACTCGAAAACAGCACGCCGCGTCCTGACAGCATTCCGCTCGATATGCAAAAATTATTCGGCGCACAGACTCTTATCGATGAGCCTGGGTTATATGTGACGGTGCATGACGGTCATGTGATTCTTTCTCTGGGCGATAAATCCCTGGATCTGGGGCGTGGTGAAACCGGCTTCTCCAGCGCGAGTTTACTGACCAGGCTGGCGTCTACCCCGGCGTTCATGGGCGGTGATATGCAAATTAATTCGCAGGGTGGAAACAGGAACAGCCCGAATCCCAGTGTCAATCCCGGCGGCTGTGCAGTGCAGCCGTAAAAGCGCACGCAGAATGCTCAGTTTGAAAAAGACATCCGGCTAACGTGCATGGGCGGTTGCCATGCCCTTTAGCCCGCCAAAACCCCGTCCACCAACGTCAAGTTCCGCTGCATCCGTTTTGCCAGTTCAAGGTCGTGGGTGACAACGATGAAGCTGGTGCCTAGTTGCTCGTTGAGTTGCTGCATCAGATCGAACAAGGCTTGTGCGCTGTTGCGATCCAGATTGCCGGTCGGCTCGTCAGCCAGCACGCAAGCAGGCTCGGTGACCAGCGCACGTGCCACTGCCGTGCGCTGACGTTCGCCGCCGGAGAGCTCGCTAGGCAGATGTTGGACGCGATGCGCGAGGCCCACTTTGGCAAGCATCGCGGCCGCAACCGGTTCTGCATCTGCGCGTTTCATGCCGCGTATCAACAGCGGCATCGCGACATTTTCGAGCGCGGTGAATTCCGGCAGCAGATGATGGAACTGATAGACGAAGCCTAACGACTGGTTGCGGATGTCACCGCGCTGCGTCTCGTTCATTTTTTGCACGTCCTGGCCGAGTATCTGAACGCTGCCTGTGCTGGCGTTATCCAGCCCGCCCAGCAGATGCAGCAGGGTGCTCTTGCCGGAACCGGAAGATCCTACGATGGCGATGCGTTCGCCCCGGCGAACTTCAAGATTGACGCCCTTGAGCACAGGCACTTGCAGCCGGCCTAACGTGAAGGTCTTGCTCAGATCGCGGCAGGAAATAACCGTTTTCTGATCCGTATTCTCGGTATTTTGTCCACGATCTTCAATCCTGTTCTCATTCATAACGAAGTGCCTCCGCCGGTTGTGTTTTCGAGGCCCGGTAGCTCGGATACAGCGTCGCGATCAGGCTGATCAGGAAGGATAGTCCCGATACCAGCAACACTTCGTGGTAGCGCAGGTCGGACGGTAACTCGCTGATGTAATACACGTCTTTTGCCAGGAACTGCACGCCGAACAGGTGCTCGATGAACGGGATGACGACGTTCAGGTTGAGCGCCAGCAGAATGCCGCCCAGGCTGCCCGCCAGTGTGCCGATCAGTCCGATCACGACGCCCTGTACGATGAAGATTTTCATAATGCTGCGAGGCGATGCCCCCAGCGTGCGCAGAATGGCGATGTCGGCCTGCTTGTCGGTGACCGCCATCACCAGGGTGGATACGATGTTGAACGCGGCGACCGCGACGATCAGCGACAGGATGATGAACATCATCTTCTTTTCCATCTTGACTGCGCTGAAATAGTTGCTGTTCTGATGCGTCCAGTCGTTGGCGTAAAAGCCTGCCGGCAACTGGCTTTGCAACTCGGCGGCCACGTCGGGAGCCTGGTCGATATCGCGCAGCTTGGTGCTGATGCCGGTCACCGCATCGTCCAGCTGAAACAGCTTTTGCGCGTCGTTGATGTTGATCAGCGCCAGACTGTTGTCATAAGGCGCCATGCCGATCTCGAAGATGCCCACCACGCGGAACTGCTTCAAGCGCGGCATCATCCCGGCGGGCGTGATCGAACCCTGCGGCGCGATCAGCATGACTTTTTCGCCCATCCGCACGCCCAGCGCACGTGCCAGGTCTGAACCCAGCACGATGCCAAATTCCGTGCTGCGCAAATCGGATAACGCGCCTGCTTTGACCTTGTTGGCAAGATCGGTGATCGCGGTCTCACGCAAAGGGTCGATGCCGCGTACCATCACGCCCTGTACGCTCTGGCCGAAAGATAACATGCCTTGACCTGCCACGTAGGGTGCCGAGGCCGTGACTTGCGGGTGTGCTGCAATCTTGTCCAGCACGGGTTGCCAGTTAGCCATTCGCCCGCCGTCAGCGACCACTTCCAGATGAGGAGATGCGCCCAGCATGCGTGCGCGGATTTCCTTCTGGAAGCCGTTCATCACCGATAGTACGACGATCAGTGCCATTACGCCCAGTCCCATGCCCATCATGGATATCAGAGAAATAAAGGATATAAAATGGTTGCGCCGCTTGGCACGCGTGTAGCGCAGGCCGATGAACAGTTCGTAGGGTTGCAAGGTAGGATAGTCGTGGTGATGGAACAGGACGACAGTTTGCCACAAGCGGGCGGACGATGACAGCATGAGTGGTGTTAAACTCGCCGTCATGAAAAATGTTCATCTCGTTATCACCGATTTATTCCTGCCGCATGAGTTTGCGGCCGAGGTTTGCAAGGGGCTGAGTCTGCCTGCGCTGCAAAAAATTCTGGCGCGCGGTGTGTCCACAGGGGCCGCACGAACGGCTGATTCCCGTCTGTCGCTGGAAGATGCGTTGTGCGGACTGTTCGGCTCCCGTGCCGTGGCACCGGTTTCTGCTGAATTTGACGGGCTGGATGAGGGGCATTGGTTGCGTGCCGATCCAGTGCATGTGCGTCTGCAACGTGAGCAGGTAGTGTTGCTGCCTGTTGCCGTCAGCGAAGATGAGTCAGTGCAATTTTGCGCCAGTCTGAATGAGCATTTTGCAGGGCAGGGCATGACGTTCTTTGCGCCGCATCCACAACGCTGGTATGTACGCCTGAATGAGTCGCCCGACATCACAACGGTTCCGCTGTCGCAGGCTGCTGGGCGAAATATTCATGGCAATTTGCCGACCGGTACTGAGGCATTGCGCTGGCATCAGTTGTTCAATGAAATTCAGATGTTGTTGTTCGCTCATCCGCTCAACGAGGCGCGAGAAGCACGCGGCGAGGTGCCGGTCAACAGCGTGTGGTTCTGGGGAAATGCACAGCGTGAGGCGTCGCCGCCCGGCGTTTATGGTAGCGCGAGTTCGGATGAGGTGCTGGCAGAGATGCTGGCAACATCCGCCGGGGTTCCCTTTGCCCAATGGCAGCCTGCATGGCGCAATCCCCTCTCACCAATCTTCCCACACGCGGGTGAGAAGGGGTCCTTGTCGGAAGGATCGCAGCTGCTGGTCTGGACCGGGCTGCGCAGCGCATTGCAGCTGGGCGATCTGGCGGCGTTGCGCAGCGCATTGCAAGTATTCGAGACAGGTTATGCGCAGCCTTTATGGCAGGCGCTGCGTCAAGGAAAAATCAGGCAGTTGCATGTTGATATTACCGGTGGCGACAGTCTGCAGCAGCTACACTTGACGCGCGGTGATGCATGGGCATTCTGGCGAAGAACCCGCCCGCTGGCCGATTATTCGGTAGAATCAAAAAATAATGAATAGCGGAGGAATCATGGGCTTTTGGCAGACGGCGATACAGTATTTCTGGCATGAGGAAGCGCTGCTGGTGTTCTCGTCGACCCTCGTTCTGTCATTTTTTCTGATTTACTTTATCAAGAACGATCGCAAGAGCGTTACGAATACGCTGATCTTTTTTCTTGCCTGTCAGACGCTGGCGTTCTTCAGCGGTCTGGTTCACGCAATGCAATTTACGTCTGCCGCCGCGTTATTTCATGAAGCCGCCATCATCGGCTCCGGTATTGCGGTGATCCGAATGTGGGGGTTGCTGGCTTTTCGCATCGTGCTGCCGTCAATTCGCCTGCAACCGCCGCGCATCACCGAAGATATTTTCGTCATCATCGCCTATCTTGCCTGGTGCCTGGTGAGACTGCGTTATGCAGGCCTTGATCTGGGCAGCATCATCGCGACTTCGGCGATGATTACCGCAGTGGTGGCATTCTCGATGCAGGATACGCTGGGCAATATTCTGGGCGGTCTGGCGCTGCAACTGGATAATTCCATCGAGATAGGGGACTGGGTCAAGGTGGATGAGGTGGTCGGACGTGTGGTGGACATACGCTGGCGCTCCACGCTGGTTGAGACGCGCAACTGGGAGACGGTCGTCTTCCCCAACAGCCAGTTGATGAAAAACAAATTTCTGGTGTTGGGGAGGCGCAGCGAACAGCCTGTACAGCTGCGCCGCTGGGTCTGGTTCAATGTCAGCCTGAATACCACCCCTCGCCAAGTGGTCAGGGCGGTCGAAGAAACCATACTCCTGGCCGATATCAGCAATGTCGCCAAGCTGCCGGCTCCCAATTGCGTGCTGATGGAAATTGACAAGGGCGTGGCGCGCTACGCGTTGCGCTACTGGCTGACCGATCTCGCCGTGGATGATCCGACCGATGCAGCGGTGCGCTGGCATGTCTATACGTCGCTGGAACGTGCCGGCATCTCGCTGGCGGTGGAGTTGCAAAATGTCCACTACGTCAAGGAAAACGAAAAATACGAAGGGGTCGTGCATCAGCGTGAATCTCAGCAACGCATCAAGACGCTCAAGCGGGTTGAACTGTTCGCGCAGATGACCGATGACGAGCTGCGCTCGCTGGCAGAACGGCTCAAGTATGCCCAGTTTGCCAAGGGCAATATCATTTCCAGACAGGGCGCGGTTGCTCACTGGTTGTATATCATCATCAACGGCGAAGCCGAGGTGTACCTTGAAACCCCGACGGGTGAGAGGCGCAGTGTGAATGTGCTGACTAAAGGGAACTTTTTCGGTGAAATGGGCATGATGACCGGTGCGCCTCGCTCAGCCTCGGTGATCGCCAATACCGATGTGGAGTGCTACCGTCTGGATAAGGAGGCTTTTGCCGGCATCATGCAGGCCAGACCCGGTCTGGCGGATGAAATCACGCATATCCTGGTGGAACGACGCGCGCAGCTCGACAGCGTGCTGCACAACCTCGACGAGCAAACCAGACGCCAGGAAAAGAGCTCTCAACACAATGAACTGTTGGAGACCGTCAAACGTTTCTTTGGTTTGTAGTATCATCGCGCCGCACGGTTGGGGTACTCACCGGAAGAATTTATTAAAAGCAGTCGCTAGTCGCTAGTCGCTAGTTACTGGATGTTAGTTACTAGCCAGGATCAATATGAAAATTACATTTTTGGACTTTGAAAGTCCCATCGCAGAGTTGGAAGACAAAATCGAGCAGTTGCGCAACGTACACGATGATACGGCCGCACTCGACATCGCGGATGAAATTGCACAGCTGTCGAAGAAAAGCGAAACACTGACCAAAGATATTTATGCCAAGCTCACGCCCTGGCAAATCTCGAAGGTGTCTCGCCATCCGCAGCGACCCTACACACTTGATTATGTTGAACATTTGTTTACAGACTTCGAGGAGCTGCACGGCGACCGCAACTTCGCCGACGACAAGGCTATCGTAGGGGGGCTTGCGCGTTTCAATGGTCAGAGCGTCATGGTGATCGGTCATCAGAAGGGGCGCGACACCAAGGAAAAAATCGTGCGCAATTTCGGCATGCCGCGTCCTGAAGGGTATCGCAAGGCGATGCGCCTGATGCGCCTGGCCGAAAAATTCGGCATTCCCGTCATGACGTTCGTCGATACACCGGGCGCTTATCCTGGCGTCAATGCGGAAGAGCGCGGTCAGTCTGAAGCGATCGGGCGCAATCTGTACGAGATGAGCGAGCTGCGGGTGCCGATCATCTGCACCATCATCGGTGAAGGGGGATCTGGCGGCGCGCTGGCGATTGCCGTCGGAGACGCCATGCTGATGCTGCAATACAGCACCTATTCGGTGATTTCGCCGGAAGGCTGCGCGTCTATTCTGTGGAAGAGCGCCGACAAGGCGGAGGATGCCGCAGAGACACTGGGTATCACGGCGACCCGTCTGAAGTCGCTGGGCATCGTGGACAAGATCATCAGTGAGCCGTTGGGTGGGGCGCACCGTGATTATCCTGCGATCATGCATAACGTGAAGAAGGCGTTGCAGGATGCGTTGAAAATCGCACAGGACAAACCCGTCAACGACTTGCTGCATGACCGCTTCAATCGCCTGATGAGTTATGGCAAGTACAAGGAAGTCGAGTTAGTTTGACCTGCCGGGCATGGAAGATTCTGCCCTTGAAGATAACCGCCATGCCTGTTTCACGTTAGAGGAGCGGGTCGCAGCGGACACGCTGTTGCCCGAGGGTAGCTCCATCCTGATCGGACTGAGCGGCGGGGTGGATTCGGTGGTGTTGCTGCACCTGCTGCAGCGGCTCTCCCCGCGTTTTTCATGGAAAATCGCGGCGATGCACGTCCATCACGGCATCAGTCCGAATGCAGATGCCTGGGCACAATTCTGTACCGGGCTATGTGCCCGTTTTAACATCCCCTTGCACGTCGAACAGGTGGATATCAATCCGCTGCGTGCGCACGGTATTGAAGCGGCTGCCCGCAAGTTGCGTCATGCGGCATTTTCGGCACAGCCCTGTGATTTTGTGGCGCTCGCTCATCATGCCGACGATCAGGTGGAAACCTTGTTTCTGCAACTGCTGCGCGGTGCGGGGGTGCGCGGGGCGAGCGCGATGCCGCAGCTCTCAGCATTTACCGGTACGCACCAGGTTGTTCGTCCCTTGCTACACTGTACGCGTCGTGAAATTCTGGATTATGCCGCCGCCGCGCAGCTTGAATGGATAGAAGATGAGAGCAATGCGGATGACTATTATCCGCGCAATTTCCTGCGCCATCGCCTGTTGCCGCAACTGGCTGAAAAATTCCCCGCCTATCGCGAAACGCTCGCGCGCAGCACCCGACATTTCGCTGAAGCCGCAGAGCTGCTCGATGATCTGGCGCAGATGGATGCTGCCGGCGCTATCGAGGACAATACGCTCTCGGTCACCGCGTTGCAGGCGCTAAGTTTGCCGCGCGCGAAAAATCTGCTGCGCTATTATCTGCATCAACTCAAGGCCACGATGCCGCAAGTCGTGCAACTCAATGACATGCTGAATCAGTTGTGTAAGGCGGGTGAGGATGCGCGCGTTTGCATCAGTTTTGGCGGCTGGCAGGTGCGCCGTTATCAGAACAGGGTGCATGCACTGCGCGCACAAGCTGAATTCGACCGTAACCTTGTCGTGCCGTGGCAGGGTGAAGCAATGCTCGACTGGCCCGCGCTGGCAGCCTGTGTCGCGTTTAAAAACACACCGGGGCAGGGTGTCTGTCTTGAAAAATTGCAACGTGCACCCGTTACATTGCGGCAGCGTACCGGCGGGGAAGCGCTAAGGCCATCGCCCAATGCCGCAACCCGTACGCTGAAAAACCTGTTTCAGGAGAAGGGCGTGCCACCCTGGCAGCGTGACAGAAGGCCATTGCTGTATTGCGGCGATGAACTGGTTTGTGTGCCGGGCGTGGCCATTGCGGCGGAGTATCAGGCAGCAGAAGGCAGTGCGGGAGTCACGGTATGCCTGACTGAACCGCAAACACCCCACGCCCTGCGATAGCCGATTCAGATCAAGGGTTGATTGGTTTTTTTGACCATTCTATTTGCTTGGTCGGTTTTTTTTCGGATTCAACGGCGCCCTGAGATTGAGGTTCGTGCATCAACGGATGCTGCAGTTCCTCGTCAGTCAGCTCAATCTTTGCCGGGTAGCGTGTCTTTCCCCTGGCAACATTGCTTTTTACAGGGGATATTTCCTGTGCCGGGCGATCGGCTTTGCGCAGTTTATCCGCAGTTTCCGCCGGCGCTTTTGGCTTGATTGTTTCGATACGTATCTGCGCCGGGGCATCCGGTTTTATCCGTGGAGCCGGAGTTGGAGCCGGAGTTGGAGCCGGAGTTGGAGTTGGAGCCGGAGTCGGAGTCGGAGCCGGAGTCGGAGTCGGAGTCGGAGCTGCCGGAACTACAGCTTTGGAAGGCTTGGCGTGTTCGGTGCGGGCTGGTTTGTCGATGCCGGATTTTCTTTTGATCATATCCGGCATTAATGCGGGCGCCCCTCCCTTATCAGCCGGTACAGCTTTTGCCTGATGCGGTGTTTTGACCGCGCTGCGTTCCGCAATCCTGGCGGCTTGCGCACGGCGTTCGGCTATATGCCTGGCGACTTCCGAGTTAATCTCGGCCCGGCGTTGCGCTTCTTGTGCATTAAGCCTTGCATTGCGTCGTGCGGATCCGGCATCACGTTCGGTACGCGCTTCTTGTTCTGCTTTCAGCTTGGCGGCTTTCGCCTCGATATTGGCCTGCTTGTAAGCTTGTATTTCAGCTTGCAGCGCGGCATCGGCGGCGGCTTTTTGCCTGACCTGTTCTGCAGCTTGTTCGGCAGCCACTCTTTCAGCTTCAATGCGCGCGGCCTCAGCCCGTGCTGCCTCAGCGGCTTTAATTCGTTCAGCCTCCTCATGGGCCAGCTGCTGTTCTTTAGCCAGTCTGCGGTTCAAACTGTTTTTGGCGATCTCGTCGCGCCGTGCCAGATAGGCATTGCGGCTTTTTACATCGCTGGCATTATTAGCTGCGGTACTCAGCCATTTGATCGCGGTGGCACTGTCCTGTGCCACCCCCAGTCCACTTTCATAACATTCGCCTAGCCTGGCGTGTGCAATGGCATTGCCCTGATCAGCGGCAAGACGATACCATTTGATGGCTTCCGGGTAGTCTTGCGACACACCTTGTCCTTCTGCGTACATTTCACCGATGTGCAGCTGGGCCGATGAATTTCCCTGCTTTGCAGATAAGACTAACCAGCGCATTGCTTTTTTGAAATCCTGCGGCACCCCTTGTCCGTTTGCATACATTACGCCCAAATTGGCCTGTGCCTGCGCATGGCCTTGTTCGGCCGCTGCCAGATACCATTGCATGGCCACGCGATAGTCTCTCAGGATGACCAGTCCTTGTGCATACAGTACGCCCAGATTATATTGTGCGACCGGATTGCCTTGGCCTGCCAGGGGCAGGAACAGTGTCGCGGCTTTCGCGTAATCACCGGCTTCCTGTGCGCGCTGAGCTTCGGCCAGACCATCAGGTGCCGCCTGTGCCGAACCCGTTAGCAACAGTAAGAGTGCAATTAATATCCGCATAATCTATTTTTCAAGGACTGTGGTAAAGCGATCTGAACGCTGCAAAATTCGACAGGTGAAATCCGGCTGCCGTCGCGAAAAAAGTGACTCTGTCAGGCACGAAGCAAGCCTGTCCTACAAGAATCTGTCCAACAGTTTGCGACTGTGGCCATCCAGCCGCTCCAGATCGCGTATCAAAAATGAAACGCCATGGCTGTCGGTGATGAGCAGTGCACAGGGGGATAGCCGGCGGATGTGGTCCTCGGCTTTTAACTGTAACTCGGTATCGCCCCGGTTCGTTTGCACTTGCCAGGTGCTGGGTGTGGCAAAGCTCGATACCTGAGTGATGCGGCGGATTTCAGGTGTGAATTCGCGGCAGGCAAGTTCATCGTTGATCAGGGCGCGGATCTCATCCGGCAAACGATCCGGATTTTCCAGCCAGGCCAGTTCCTGACCTTCACGGCTAGTCAGCGAGATGCACTCGTCGGGTGCCGCAATCGGAAAGGCCCGCACCGGGACGACGCCTTCATGTGTTTGCCCGTCTGCCGAGGTAAAAACCAACCGGCCGGCAGCGTTGCGTATCAATGTAAAGTTGCTCATACGCTCACCTTGTGCTCAATCCGAATAGTGGGCGCATCATTCAAATCGGTATCCACGTTGCGCGCCTGTGCCTGATAGAGGCGGTAATAAGCACCTTCAGCCGCCATCAGTTCGTCGTGACTGCCGATTTCGACGATTTCGCCCTTGTCCAGTACCACCAGACGATTCGCCTTGTGCAGCGTGGAGAGACGGTGGGCGATGGCGATCGTGGTGCGGCCGTGCACCAGGTTATCCAGTGCTTTCTGGATTTCCTTTTCGGTTTCGGTATCCACCGATGCGGTCGCTTCATCAAGTATTAAAATGCGCGGGTCGATCAGCAGCGCGCGGGCGATCGAGATACGTTGACGTTCACCGCCGGACAGTCCGTGACCGCGTTCGCCGACCAGCGAGTCATAACCGTGCGGCAGGCGCAGGATGAATTCATGTGCGTGTGCAGCACGCGCGGCTGCAACAATTTCAGCTCTGCTCGCATCCGGTTTACCGTAGGCGATGTTCTCGGCGATGCTGCCGAAGAACAGGAAAGGGTCCTGCAAAACCAGTCCGATGTGGCGGCGATATTCGGAGACCGGTAAGGATCTGATGTTCACGCCATCGATGCTGATAGACCCTTCCGAGACATCGTAGAAGCGGCACATCAGATTGACCAGCGTGCTTTTCCCCGAGCCGCTGTGGCCGACCAGTCCGATCATCTCGCCGGGTTTTATTTCCAGGTCGAGGCCGCGAATCACCGAACGGTTGCCGTAGCGAAAGCCC
>JBBRBS010000036.1:0-14246 GCA_038205615.1 Burkholderiales bacterium
ATCCTGCAGATGCAGGTTTGCAGGCTGGTGCGGCCCAGGCGCAATTCAAGCTGGCCGAGAGCGATGCGATGCGATATCGCGAGTTGCACCGCCGGGGTTTCGTCAGTCAGTCGGCGCTTGATGGCAAAGAGGCCACGCTGATGGCGGCTCGGGCGCAAGCAGGTTTGATGCGCAATCAGTCGGATTACACTACGCTACGCGCTGAGCATGACGGTGTTATTACCGCGACGCTGGCGGAAGTCGGGCAGGTGGTGAGCGCGGGGCTGCCGGTGTTGCGACTGGCCGAATCGGGTGAACTGGAGGTGGCGATCGAGATCCCGGAGGCGCAGTTTGCCATGCGCCGCGTGAATGAGGTGGCCGAAGTCGTCTTGCTGGCCGGGGATGGTACGCCGCTGAGTGGGCGTCTGCGCGAATTATCCTCGTCCGCCGATCCTGCCAGTCGCACCTATCCTGCGCGTGTGGCCTTCCGCGCGCAAGCCATGCCGGATGTACAGCCTGCGCTCGGCATGACCGCACGCGTGCGTTTTGAGAATCGAAGCAAAGCGTCGTCTGAGTTGCTGATTCCACTCACCGCTATTTATCAGCAGGGACTTCAGACAGCGGTATGGATCGTGGCGGCCGATCACATCGTCAGTCTGCGGCAGGTGAAAATTAAAGCCTACCGTGATAATGGCGCCGTGGTTGCCGGCGGACTGAGTGCCGGTGAGCGCATCGTCAGTGCCGGTGTGCACCGCCTGACAGCCGGTGAAAAAATTCAGCTGATTGAAGCTGCGCGATGAAAGGCCCGAATCTCTCCGCCTGGGCGCTGACGCACCCGCAAATGGTGCTGTATCTGATCATCGTGCTGACAGCGGCCGGGGTGATTTCGTATTTCAATCTGGGCCGTGCCGAAGATCCTGATTTTACCTTCAAGGTGATGGCGGTGCGCACGCTGTGGCCGGGTTCGACGGCCCTTGAGATCGAGCACGAACTCACCGAAAAAATTGAGAAGAAATTGCAGGAAACACCGTGGGTGGATGTGCTGCGTTCAGCCTCTAAACCCGGCGAGTCGATGGTGTTCGTGGTGCTCAAGGATTACACGCCCAAGCAGGAGGTGCCTGAAGCCTGGCGGCAGGTGCGCAAGAAGCTGGATGACATCCGGCACACCTTGCCGACCGGCGTACAGGGGCCGTTTCCCAATGATGAGTTCGGCGATGTGCAGATCAACCTCTTCGCCTTAACCGGCGATGGCTTTGATCTGGCAGCCTTACGTCGCTATGCAGACCAGGTGGCTCTCGATCTCAAACGTGTGCCGGATGTCAAACGCGTCGAGCTGATCGGTGTGCAGGACGAAAAAATTTATCTGGATGCGACGCCCGCCCGCCTGGCGGGTTTCGGCATCACACCCGCGCAGATCGCTACCGCGCTGCAACAGCAGAATGCACTGGTCCCCGCAGGTTTTGTCGATACCAGCAGTGACCGGATCTGGCTGCGCGTGACCGGTGGTTTCGACAGCATCGAACGCATCCGCAATACCGATTTGCTGGTGAACGGAAAGCATCTGCGGCTGGGCGATATCGTCAAAGTGTCACGTGGCTTGAGCGATCCGCCAAGGCCACAGATGCGAGTGGGCGGGGTCCCTGCCATTGGTATCGGCGTCATCATGGATAAGGGCGGTAACGTCATTCATCTGGGCGAAAATCTGGATGCCGCGATGAAATCAATCAAAGCAGCACTGCCCGTGGGTGTGGACGTGCATGTGGTTGCCGATCAGCCTGAGGTGGTCAAAGGCTCGGTGTCCCTGTTTCAGGATTCACTGGCTGAGGCGATTCTGATCGTGCTGGCGGTGTCGTTCCTGAGCCTGGGCTGGCGCACCGGCACGGTGGTGGCGCTGTCCATCCCGCTGGTGCTGGCAATCACATTTTTCATGATGAAGGTGTTCGGCATCGACTTGCAGCGCATCTCGCTGGGCGCGCTGGTGATTGCGCTGGGCTTGCTGGTGGACGATGCGATCATTGCGGTGGAAATGATGGTGGTGAAAATGGAGCAGGGTTGGGATAAATTCCAGGCTGCGACCTTCGCCTATACCTCCACCGCTTTTCCAATGTTGACCGGTACGCTGATTACGGCCGCCGCTTTCACGCCGGTGGGTTTTTCAAAATCCGCCGCTAGCGAATACACTTTTTCAATCTTTGCCGTGGTGACGATTGCGCTGCTGGTGTCCTGGCTGGTCGCAGTGGTGTTCACGCCCTATCTAGGTTTTAAATTGCTCGATCCGGCAAAGCTGATCGAAAACGCGCAGAAGCATGGCGAGGATATCTATGACACGCCATTCTACCGGCGTTTTCGTGCGCTGCTGGTCTGGTGCCTGCGCAATCGCTGGAAGGTGATAAGCGGGACGCTGCTGCTGTTCGTGTTGTCCATCGTGGCATTCAGTCAGGGCGTGCAAAAGCAGTTTTTTCCATCCTCCAGCCGGCTGGAATTGATGGTGGATATCTGGCTGCCGCAAGGTGCATCGCTCAAAGCCACCGAGCACGAGACGACGCGTATTGAAGCCCTGCTCAAGGACGATCCTGCCGTTGCCACTTATTCGTGCTATGTCGGCAACAGTTCGCCGCGCTTCTTCCTGTCGCTGGATGTGAAATTGTTCAGCGATAACTATGCGCAGTGCGTGATTCTGACCAAAGATTTTAAGACGCGTGAGGAGTTAAAACACAGCCTCGAACACGTATTCACGTCTGATGACGGCGGCTTTAGTCACATTCATCCGCATGTGGTGAGGCTGGAGAATGGCCCTCCGGTCGGTTATCCTGTGCAGTTTCGGGTCAGCGGAGCGGATACCGAACAGGTGCGCCTGATTGCCGATCAGGTGTCATCTCTGATGCGCGCCAACCCGCATTTGCAGGATGTCAGTTTTGACTGGAATGAAAAAGTAAAAAGCGTGCGCGTCATCGTCGATCAGGACAAAGCGCGTGCGCTGGGTGTTTCCAGTCGCGATATTTCACAGGTCATGCAGGGCTGGCTGAACGGCGTGGCGCTGACGCAATATCGCGAGGAAGATCAGCTGATCGACGTGGTGTGGCGCGGTGCGGGCGATGCACGTTCGCTCGATCATTTGGCGGGGCTGGATATTCCGTTCGCGAATGGGCGTCATGTTCCGCTGGCACAGCTTGCTAAACTTGTTCCGGTACTCGAAGAAGCCGTCATCTGGCGGCGCAATCGACTGCCGACTATGACGGTGCTGGCGGATATGAATGACAAAACACAGCCTGCAACCGCATCGAATGAGCTTAATGCGCAACTGGATACCCTGCGCGCCAAACTGCCAGCCGGTTATCACATCGAGATGGGCGGCAGTGTCGAAGAGTCAGCCAAGGGACAGAAGGCAATCATGGCGGTGATGCCCTTGATGCTGATGGGTGTGATTACGCTGCTGATGATGCAGCTGCAAAGCATAAGTCGCACCATCATCGTGCTGCTCACCGCTCCTTTGGGCCTGATCGGCGTGACGGGGGCGTTGCTGATTTTTCAGGTGCCGTTCGGCTTTGTCGCCAATCTCGGCTTCATCGCGCTGGCCGGGATGATCATGCGCAACTCGGTGATTTTGGTGGATCAGATCCGTCAGGACGAGGAGGAGGGGAAAACGCGCTGGGAATCCATCATCAGTTCAACCGTGCGCCGCTTCCGCCCGATTATGCTGACGGCGGCTGCGGCCATTCTGGCGATGATTCCGCTCACCCGGCAGGTTTTCTGGGGGCCGATGGCGGTCACCATTATGGGTGGGCTGGTGGTCGCGACCCTGCTGACCTGTTTGTTCCTGCCGGCTCTTTATGCGGCGTGGTTCAAGGTCAGGGAAGAGTGAGCCGGGGGGCTTGTTTGGACAATTAGCAGTGCAATGCTGTAGAATAAAAAGAGATAAAAAAATTAACTTAATTCATCAATTCAATACGTTATTCGCGGAGAAAAAAATGGCAGCTCGCAGATCAAAACAAGAAATCATCAAAGAATTGGAAGCTAAGATTCAAAAGCTTAAAGAACATACAACGGTAGAAAAACAGGTCAAAATAACAAAAGAGAGCGCCGGTATGGCTGACGCGATTTCAGCGATTGAAAATGCAGCGACGCAAAATAATATCGCAGTCAGTGACGTGATTAAAGCCATTTCACGCATTAAGCGCACGGGCTTGCAGATTGAAGATTCTGTTCGGAAATCTAAAGCTTAGTTCGGATAATCAAAACGCTGCGGGCTGAGTTCTGGATCTGACACAGATCCACTCGCAGGTTAATATCGTTCAGTCTGTCAATCGATGTGGTGCAGTAGTCGTTGTTCCAGACAATCGCTGTCGCCCGCCTGATATTCGCCGCAGATCATTGGCCTGATCTCATAGATCGAGCACAGCATGGTTTTTCTGTCCAGTGCGGCGCACCAGCCATCGTTCAGACGCGCCATGACCCATCCGCCCCATTGATCCTGTTCGGTCAGTTCGGGCGGAATGTCGTCGTCACCCATCAGCATCACCTCTAAGCGGCAGCAGCATGCTTTGCAGGTGCTGCACGAAATGACAGGGCTGGCGCTTGTATTGTCTGTATTCATCGTCTGAGTGCACCCGTAAAGCTGGCGTTTATAGGGCGTGGCCGCAGAAATGTCAAATATAGGAAACAGGCTCGATATGCCCCTGAGACCTTAAGATGGGATAATATCGCATGAAAAATAAACCTGTCGTAAAGGCGCGCGCCGCACCCGCAGAACCTTTGCATCCGCGCAATCCGCATCAAGGCCGATATGACTTCAAACAGCTCATTGCAGCCAGTCCCGAGTTGGCGGCATTCGTGTCACCCAATGTTTATGGCGATGAGTCCATCGATTTCGCCGATCCGGCGGCCGTCAAGGCGCTCAACCGTGCGCTGTTGAGCTATGAGTATGACATTAAGGAATGGGATATCCCGGCGCAGTACTTGTGCCCGCCCATTCCGGGCAGGGCGGATTATCTTCACTATTTGGCCGATCTGCTGGCCGAGAGCCGTGGTGGCGTCGTGCCAACCGCTGCATCAATACGGGCGCTCGATATCGGCACGGGGGCGAACTGCATCTATCCGCTGATCGGTCATCGTTCTTACGGCTGGCATTTCACAGGTTCCGACATCGATCCGACAGCCTTAGCCAATGCGCAACGTATCCTGGATGCAAACAGCGGATTGAGCGGTGCAATTGAGCTGCGTTTGCAGGCGTCATCACAGTTGATTTTCAAGGGCGTGGTCAAGCCGGGTGAGACGTTCGATCTGACGCTGTGCAATCCGCCATTCCATGCGTCGCAATTAGAAGCCGATGCGGGTACGCAGCGCAAATGGAAAAATCTGGGCCGTGATGCCGGCAGAATGCCTGCATTGAACTTCGGCGGGCAGGGTGCGGAGTTGTGGTGCCGGGGGGGGGAGGAGGCTTTCGTCTGCAGGATGATCGCGGAGAGTGCCGACGTAAACTGCATGTGGTTCACGACGCTGATCTCGAAGTCGACTACGTTGCCCGGCGTTTATCGCGCGCTGAAAAATGCGGGTGTGACACATTACAGGACGATTGATATGGCTCAGGGACAGAAGAAGAGCCGGATCGTGGCATGGACCTTTTATGTGTGAGAGCCGGCAGCATGCATGGCGTACATCGACTAAAAAGACATTGTAAACAATTCAATCCGGTCGGGCAGAATCCCTCTGCTATCATATTGGCATGCTCAATATACTAAACATGACCTACCTGCAGGGCGGCGTACCGCTATTCCAGCAGGCGAATTTGCAGGCGTTCGCCAATCAGCGCATCGGGCTGGTTGGAAAAAACGGCTGCGGTAAATCCACTCTGTTTCGCCTGATACGCGGCGAACTCAAATCTGAAAGTGGCGAAGTCTCGCTGCAAAGCGGCAAAACTCTGGCTTATGTCGAACAGGAAATCGCCAACTCAGACCAGAGTGCGATTGAATTCGTACTCGACGGCGATGTCCAGTTGCGTAAGCTGGAAAAAATTCTGGCACAGGCGACGCATGACACGAAGTGGTTTGAAGCTCAGCAGCACTTCGAAGCGATCGATGGCTACGGTGCGCGCGCCCGTGCCGCACAACTGCTGAACGGGTTGGGTTTTGATACCGGTAGCCTGGAGCGGCAGGTTGACAGTTTTTCCGGCGGCTGGCGCATGCGCCTGAATCTGGCCCGGGCGCTGATGCACAGGGCGGATCTGCTGCTGCTCGATGAACCCACCAATCACCTTGATCTGGAAGCGATCCTCTGGCTCGAGCAATATCTGGCGCGCTATCCCGGCAGCATTCTGCTGGTCTCGCACGACCGTGAATTCATCAACGCCACGGTCAACCGTATCGCCCATGTTCACGATTGTGTCATCGACAGCTATGCCGGGGACTATGACGACTTCGAACGTGCCCGAGCCGAGAAAATTTCCCAGCAAAATCAGGCATTTCAGACGCAGCAGCTGAAAATCGCTCATCTGGAAGACTTTGTGCGCAGGTTTCGGGCACAGGCGACCAAGGCCAAACAGGCGCAAAGCCGCGTCAAGGCGCTGGAGCGCCTCACGCGTATTGCCGCCGTTCATGTCACCGATGGCCATTTTGAGCTGGAGATCGAAGCGCCCGAACGCAGTCCGGACCTTTTGATGCGCTTGGATGGGATGGGTTTCTCCTACGGGGATAAGACGCTGTTCAAAAATATCAACATGGTGCTGCGCGCCGGTGCACGCATCGCGTTGCTGGGGCCCAACGGCGCCGGAAAATCCACGCTGATTAAACTGCTGGTGGGCGAGCTTCAACCCACCGAAGGCAGGCTGGACGTCACGCCCGAGATTCGCATCGGTTACTTTGCCCAGCATCAGCTGGAAAATCTCGACAGCGCGGCCACACCGCTGCAGCATCTGGAACGAATTGCGCCTAAGGAAACCACGCTGGTGCTGCGCACCTTCCTGGGGCGCTTTGGTCTTGCCGGTAACGCTGAGGATCGGCCGGTGGCGAGCTTTTCCGGTGGAGAAAAAAGCCGTCTGGCGCTCGCGCTGTTAGCCTGGCAAAAACCCCATTTGTTGCTGCTCGATGAGCCGACCAACCATCTGGATCTGGATATGCGCGATGCCTTGACGCTGGCGCTGGAAGAGTACAAGGGGGCGGTGGTGATCGTCTCGCATGATCGTAGTCTGATCCGTGCGGTGGCGGATGAGTTGTGGCTGGTGGCAGACGGGGAGGCGCGCCTGTTTGACGGTGATCTGGAAGACTACAAGAGCTGGATTGAATCACGCCGGCCGCGCGAGACGGTACAGGCCAAGCCCGAGAAACGATCTCAGCCCGCGGTGTCTAAGCCGAATAAAAAAGCGCTGCAATCGAAGCGGACCAAGTTGGAAACTGAGCTGAACAAGGCGCAGGCTGAACTGACTGAGATCAACGGCCAGTTGGGTGATCCGGCGACCTATTCGGATTGCAGCGTCGATCATATTGCGAAGCTCAATGCACGGCGCGAAATCGTGCAACTCAGGGTCGATGAACTGGAGGAGAGTTGGCTGGAACTGGAGATGGCGCTGGAGGAGTAAAAGGCAGGATTCATGCCGCAAGCTCGCAAGGGCTTCCCTCGGAATATAAGGCGATAAGTCGCCTATTCCTGAATGAAGGGCATTCTTACGAAACAACGGAGCTACAGCTCCTGTTTATGATTGAAGGATTTTGCAGGGCCGGCAAACCAGTTCGGGTTTTTATGCATCCCATATGCTGAATCTGGGCTTTGTTATTGTCTGTGCGATGTGGTTTAATCACGCCCATGAAATTTTCCTGCAAAATCGTTGCGTTGATCGGCAAGCACAAGTCGCCTGAAGTGGCGACCCCCTTGCTGCGTCTGGCTCAATTCCTGACGGCTCGCGGCTTGCATGTGGTGGTGGACAGCCTGACAGCCGAACATCTCAGGGGGCATCCTTATCCTGCGATGAATCTGGCGGAAATGGCGGGAATGGCTGACTTGGCAATCGTGATCGGGGGGGATGGCACGATGCTGAATATCGCGCGTACCTTCTCGCCGCATCATGTGCCGCTGATCGGTGTGAATCAGGGTCGACTCGGATTTTTGACCGATCTCACGCTGGAAAACATGCTCGAGAGTATCGCTACGATGCTGGATGGAAAGTTTATCACCGAGCGCCGTTTGCTGTTGTCCGCGCGCGTGTTGAGGGGGGAGGTCGAGGTGTTCAGCGGCACAGCCTTCAATGAAGTGGTGGTGCACCGCAGTCAGATCAGCAGTATGGTCGAATTCGAGGTACGCATCGACGGCGAATACCTGTACAACCAGCGCGCCGATGGACTGATCGTCTCCACGCCTACCGGCTCAACCGCTTATGCGATGTCGGCGGGCGGGCCTATCCTGCATCCTGGACTGGATGTGCTGGAGCTGGTGCCGATCTGCCCGCATACACTAAGCAACCGGCCGATCGTGGTGAATGGCTCGTCGGTGCTGGAGATTCTGATGCATCGCTGCAATGACCTGCGCGTGCGTCTGGACAGTCACACCAGTTTCGATATGCAATTGCATGACAAAATTATCATCACCCGTCATCCCGATCACGCGCATTTGCTGCATCCTGTCGGGCACAGCTACTACCATACGCTGCGCGAAAAGCTGCAGTGGAACCAATCCCTTTAATTTCCAGAATTAAACATAAATGCTGAAATTTTTAAGCATCCGCGATTTTGTCATCGTCTCGAATCTGGAGTTGGAATTTCGCGCCGGATTTACCGCGCTGACCGGCGAAACGGGGGCCGGTAAATCCATTCTGATCGACGCGTTATTGCTGGCGCTGGGCGAGCGGGGAGATGCAACCATGGTGCGTAACGGATGCGAGCGCGCCGAAATTACGGCGGAATTCGATGTAAGTGCACAGCCTGATTTGCAAGTCTGGCTGAAGGGTCAAGAGCTGGCAGGCGATGAGGGCGTGTGCCTGATGCGACGCCTGCTGGATGCAGGAGGGCGTTCGCGCGGCTTTATCAATGGGCGCAGCGCGACCTTGCAGCAGATGCGCGATGTGGGCGAGCAGCTACTCAATATTCACGGCCAGCATGCGCACCAATCCCTGCTGCGCCCGGAGGCGCAGCGTATCCTGCTGGATGAGTACGCAGGCATGCAGGATAATGCCGCAGAGGTTGCAACGAACTATCGCGACTGGCAGGCGCTGATCAGTCGCCGGATCGCACTGAGTGAAAATTCACAGGCGGTCGCAGCCGAACGCGAGTTGTTGTCGTTTCAGCGCGGGGAGTTGCAGACGCTGGCGTTCAATGCGGCGGACTGGGAAATATTGCAGGCGGATTACGCGCGTCTGGCGTATGCGGCGAGTTTGCTGGAAACGGCCGCGTTTGGCATCGAAATTCTCAGCGAGGCTGATACAGCCTGTCTGGCGCAGATCAATGGCCTGATGGCGCGCTTGAAGGAAGGCATCGTGCACGATGCCAGTTTGGGTGAGCCGCTGCGCATGCTGGAATCCGCTCAGGCGGAATTGCAGGAGGCGGTGTACAGTTTGCGCCATTATCAGCAGCGGCTTGATGCGGATCCGCAGCAGATGATTGAAAAAGAGCAGCGAATTCAGGCGGTTATGGATATGGCGCGAAAATATCGCGTGCAGCCTGAGCGTCTGGGGGAGGCATTGCAGCAGGTCGTTGCAAGACTCGACGAATTGGGTGGCGAAGTCGATCTTGCCGCTGTCGCGCAACAGGAAAAAACCGCTCAGCAGCGCTATCTGGATAGCGCGAAGTCGTTGAGCCGTGGCCGGCAGCTGGCGGCAGACAAATTGTCCTGTGAAATCACCGGTGCAATGCAAAAGCTGGCGATGCAAGGTGGAAGCTTTGGCGTGGCGCTGCTGTCTTTAGCCGAAGGCAATGCACACGGGCTTGAAGCGATTGAATTTCAGGTTGCCGCCAATCCGGGTGTGCCGACGCGCAGCATGGCGAAGGTTGCATCGGGCGGCGAACTGTCGCGCATCAGTCTGGCGATGCAGGTTGCTACCAGCCAGGTTGCCTCGGTGCCTACGCTGATTTTCGACGAGGTGGACAGTGGTATCGGCGGGCGTGTGGCCGAAATCGTGGGGCTTCTGCTCAAACAGTTAGGGCGTGAGTATCAGGTTTTATGTGTCACCCATCTGCCGCAAGTCGCTGCGATGGCTGACTGGCAGTGGCAGGTGAGCAAGGCGGTGAAAGACGGTATTACGCTCAGCAGCATCGAGGTGCTCGAAGAAACTCAGCGCATCGAAGAAATCGCGCGCATGCTGGGCGGTGTGACCATTACGGATACCACCCGCCGACATGCAGCGGAGATGCTGTGCGTGGCGGCTTGAGGTATCATGCGGCAGATTTTTGAAATTACGAGACTGGAAACCATGCGCGTTAAAATAATTCTGTTGTCCCTGTTGCTGGCCTCATGCGGCAGCTTTTCGACCCCCTCGCTGTCACCCTATAAAATGGACATCCGTCAGGGGAATTTCGTGACAGCGGAAATGCGCGACAAGATCAAGGTGGGGATGTCGCGCGCACAAGTGCGGTATGCGCTGGGTACGCCGATGATTAGCGATGTGTTTCACGGCAACCGCTGGGATTATGTATACCGTCTGGAACAAGGTCGCGAACTGGTCGAGCAGCAACGCCTGACGCTCTATTTCGAAGGCGACAATCTGGCGCGCATCGATGACAGCGGTCTGACCGTAAAACCCGTAGCGCCAGAAACAACACAAGCGGAATAAAATATGAGCAAAATCAAGATCGCCATCGCCGGCAGCAGCGGGCGGATGGGCAAGGTGCTGTTAGAGTGTGTCGAGCAGTCGGACGACCTGGTCTTGCATGCAGCGCTGGAACACGGTGCCAGTACGATGCTGGGCCGCGATGCCGGCGAATTAGTCGGTGCAGCCTGCGGCGTGAAAATCAGCGCGGATGTGGAAGCTGCCTTGCAGGGCGCAGACGTGCTGATCGACTTTACCCGTCCTGAAGGCACGCTGCATCACCTGGAAGTCTGCCGCCGTCTCGGCGTGAATATGGTGATCGGTACGACCGGTTTCAATGCGCAGCAAAAGGCTCAGCTGGGTGCGGCGGCACAACAGATCGGCATCGTGTTTGCGCCGAATATGAGTGTCGGCGTGAATCTGGTGTTCAAGCTGCTGGAAACCGCCTCGCGTGTCTTGTCTGAAGGTTATGATATCGAGATCATCGAAGCGCATCATCGCCATAAAGTGGATGCGCCGTCCGGCACCGCACTGGGAATGGGCGAAGTGGTTGCGCGCACGCTAGGTCGCGATCTGAGCGATTGCGCGGTGTATGGTCGCGAAGGCGTGACGGGGGAGCGCGATCCGTCCACGATCGGCTTTGCTACCGTGCGCGGTGGCGACATCGTAGGCGATCATACCGTGTTGTATGCGGGCATCGGCGAGCGCATTGAAATTACCCACAAAGCCAGCAGTCGCGCCACTTTTGCGCTGGGTGCGCTGCGCGCTGCGCGCTTTTTGACAGCCAATCCGGCGGGAATGTACGACATGCAGGACGTGTTGGATCTGAAGTAGTCGTTTGGCGTGCGTCAAGCCTGCAAGCAGATGCACTGCGCCGTTCGGTCATGGCCTTTGTATCCGACTGTGTATAATCCGCACACTGGCGCGCGGTTTGATGCGCCTAATTATTAATAAAATCAATGATCAAAAAATTTCTCAAACGCGTATTTCGCAGGTCGGCTAAGGTCAAAACGGTCGGTCGCGCACAGGTGATTCCATTCGCGTTGCACGGTGTTTCCCGCGAGCAGATCAGCTATGGCGCGAAACGCGTGACGGATGGTCTGCAGGCAGCGGGTTACCAGGCTTATGTGGTGGGCGGTGCGGTGCGCGATCTACTGCTCAACAAGACGCCTAAGGATTTCGATGTGGCCACGGATGCCACGCCTGAAGAAGTCAAACGCGTGTTCAGGCGTTCTCGCATCATCGGGCGGCGCTTCCGCCTGGTGCATGTGATGTTCGGCGAAGAACTGGTTGAAGTCGCCACCTTCCGCTGCATGATCGAAACGGAAGATGCACAGACCGATGAGCATGGCCGGTTGTTGCGCGACAACGAATTCGGTGATCAGGAGCAGGATGCGGCGCGGCGCGATTTCACAGCCAACGCGCTATTCTACGATCCTGCCACACAGGAAATTTACGATTACCACCGCGGCTATCAGGATACCCGGGATGGTGTGCTGCGCATCATAGGCGATCCGCTGGTTCGCTACCGTGAAGATCCGGTGCGCATGTTGCGCGCGGTGCGGCTGTCCGCCAAGCTGGGTATTCATCTGGATGCGGCCACCGCAGCCCCGATTGCACAGATGAAGTCGTTGCTCGACAACGTGCCTGAAGCACGCATGCTCGATGAAGTGCTGAAGATGCTGCTGTCCGGGCATTCTGTCGAGTGCATCCAGCAATTGCGTAAGATGCAGTTGCATCACGGTTTGCTGCCCTTGCTTGACGTGATCATGGAGCAGCCGATGGGTGAGAAATTCATCATGCTGGCGTTGAAGAATACCGATGAGCGTTTGAGTCAGGAGAAGTCGGTGTCGCCTGCCTTCTTGTTCGCAACCTTACTCTGGCATGAGGTACTGTCCGAATGGAACCGGCTGGTAAAACAGGGTGAACGCCCGGTGGGTGCGATGCACATCGCGATGGATGAGGTGCTGGCGCGGCAGAAGAAAAAGCTGGCCATCCCGCACCGTCACGATGCGGTGATGAAGGAAATCTGGTTGTTGCAGCAACGTTTCGAGCAACGTTCAGGGCAGCGTCCGTACCGTTTGCTCGAGCAGCCGCGTTTTCGCGCCGGATTTGACTTTTTGTTGCTGCGCTGTGCGAGCAATGAAGTGGATAACGAGCTGGGGCTCTGGTGGGATGAGTTTCAGGATGCGTCCGAGGCGCGTCGTCAGGAAATGTTGCAACCCGAGGGTATCGGTGCAGCGGCTAAAAAACGTCGCCGCAAGCCCCGCAAAAAACCGGCTGCCGAGGGCACATCCTCAGGTCAGGGAACTGACAGCCAGGGTTTCGAGTGACGCAACAACTCTGTTTCATAGGGTTGGGCAGTAATCTGGGGGAGTCGGTCGAACAGTTGCGAATGGCACTGACAGATATCGAGCAGCTGCCCGGAACGCGCATGCTATCCTGTTCTTCGCTGTATCGCAGCGCGCCGGTAGGCTTCCTTGATCAGCCTGATTTCGTCAATGCGGTGGCCAAAGTCGAGACGAATTTAACACCGCAAGCCCTGCTTGACGCTTTGCTGCAAATCGAACAGCATTACGGTCGGGAACGGGCATTTCATAATGCGCCCCGTACGCTGGATCTGGATGTGTTGTTGTACGGTGACTTGCAGATACATGAACATGGTTTGACGGTTCCTCATCCGCAGATGCACCTGCGAGCGTTTGTTTTGCTGCCGCTGCTGGAAATTCAGCCTGACTGCATTATTCCGGCGATCGGACAGGCAGAGTATTTCATGCAGCACTGTCTGGATCAGGTTCTGGAAAAGCTGGATAGCTAAAAATAGACAGTTTTCAGTTTGTTGTTTTCAGTTATCGACGGTCAATTATCAACTATCAATTATTTGCACATGCGAACAACATTAACCACACTGAATACGATGCGGGGCGCGGATGTGAAAATCGCGATGCTGACCTGTTATGACGCAAGTTTTGCCGCTTTGCTCGAAGCGTCGGGTGTGGACGTGTTGCTGGTGGGCGATTCGCTGGGGATGGTGATGCAGGGGCGTGAAACGACCTTGCCTGTCACGATGGCCGATATGGAATATCACACTGCCTGCGTAGCGCGCGGGGCTTCGAGCGCTTTCATTGTCAGCGACATGCCGTTCGGCACCTCCCAGGTCAGCCCTGAAAAAACCTTTGAACATGCCGTGCGTTTGATGGCCGCTGGTGCGCAGATGGTCAAACTCGAAGGCGGTGCTGCGATGACGGATACCGTACAGTTTTTGACCTCGCGCGGCATTCCTGTCTGCGCGCACATCGGCCTTACACCGCAGTCGGTTCACCAGTTGGGTGGCTATAAAGTGCAGGGCAGGGAATCAGCAGCAGCACAACAATTGCTCGAAGATGCAGTGGCACTCGAACAGGCCGGGGCTGGCTTGATTGTGTTGGAGGCCATCCCCGCATTGCTGGCAGCAGAAATCAGTGCGCAACTGACGATTCCGACTATCGGTATCGGTGCGGGCGCGGCCTGCTCCGGTCAGGTGCTGGTGCTGTATGACATG
>JBBRBS010000037.1:0-13955 GCA_038205615.1 Burkholderiales bacterium
TGTGCCACGTTTTGCAGGTAAAACAGATTGCGTGTGTGATTTTCCGGAATCAACAGCACGCCGCGTGCCTCGGGGCAAATCTTCTGCACCGTGCCCTGCATCGCCTGCACGCATAGCGGCAAAAAATCAGGATTGAGGTTGTTGAATCCGCCGGGAAACAGGTTGGTATCGACTGGAGCCTGCTTGAAGCCGCTGTTGCGCAAATCCACTGAGGCATAAAACGGAGGGGTATGTTCGATCCATTGCTGGCGAAACCAGTGTTCGATGGTCGGCATGGCGGTCAGAAAACGGTGCTCCAGATCGAGCAGCGGGCCATTGAGTGCGGTAGTGAGATGAGGGACCATATGTATAAGCCGGTAACAAACTATGCGTATTCTAGCCGATAGTCAGGGTAAAGCACCTGCTATTGTCCGCCGTCATGGAGCGCCTCATCCTCCGTCTTCTGGTTCATGACGATGATGCTGATGCGACGGTTGTGCGCGTCATACGGATCGAGCGGGTTGTACAGCACAGAATCGGACAAACCAACGACCCGCAGAATTTTGTCCTGATCCATCCCGCCCGCAATTAACTCGCGGCGGGAGGCGTTGGCCCGGTCGGCTGAAAGATCCCAGTTGCTGTAACCCAGACTGCCGCCCTGATAGTGGGCGGCATCGGTGTGTCCGGACAAGCCGATCCTGTTGGGCACCTGATTCAGCGTCTTGCCGATCTCGCGCAGAATTTGTACGGTATACGGCTGGAGGGCGGCGCTGCCCAATTGAAACATCGGGCGGTTCTGCGCATCGACGATCATGATGCGCAGCCCCTCGGTCGTCATGTCGATCAGCAACTGGTTCTTGTATTGGTTCAGCTTGGCATCATTTTCGATGAGGTGCTCCAGCTGGTTCTTGAGCGACTGCAGCCGTGCTACTTCCTGCAGATGCAGCAGACGTCCGGCATCCGCCACTGAAATGACGACCTTTTCGGCCGTCCGGGCGCCTTTGTTAACTTGCCCGGATGTCATGGTTTTGTCCTCGCCCTGGCTGCCCTCAATCCGGCTGGAGCTGATGTCATCGTTCTTTCCTCCAGTGAGAACGAGCATCAGGGGAGTCTTGAAATAATCAGAAATTGCCTCTCTGTCGGCCACAGCGACCGTTGAGAGCAGCCATAGCATCAGGAAGAATGCCATCAGCGCAGTCACGAAGTCGGCATAAGCGATTTTCCACGCGCCATGCGGGCGAGTACGCACCACCACAATTTTTCTGCGGACGATTATCTGCCGTTTGTAAGGCTTGCTTTTACCCGGCGTCGTGTTCATATGACCTGACATGAAAGTTATGCAAAGCTTTGGCGCGCCCGATGAACTGGATCAACTGGCGACCCCGCTGGCCCTCGACTGTCGTCGAGCAGGAACCTGTCCCTTAGCCCGGTGGCTTTGCGTCCCCGTCTTTAGACGGGCTTGCCCTTGTATTGAAAATCTGTATCAGCGCCCGGCCGGCGATGAGTTCGCCAGCTTATTCAAGACATTCATGTAGGCGTTGTATTTTTTGTTGGCCGGATTGATTTTATTCACCCGTCCGAGATACTGCCTGACCTCTGACATCATGCGCTCATCTTTCCCGTTCCTTGACATCAGGCCCAGCATCATTCCGCACAGGTTCGTGAGCATAAGGTCGCTGTCCGGGAGGGTCAGCAGCGCCTGCTTCATCAGCTTGACACCTTCCTCGAGCTTTCCCTGATTCGCGAGCAGCACGCCTTGTTTGTTGATATTGACAACTTCGGCAGCGCTCGCCTTGATCAACTCGCCCCCCTCCTCGCTCAGCCCCGCTTTGTCGAACACCGCTTCAACCATGCTGAGGATGCCGGCATTTTCATGATTATTTTTCACTACGCCGGCCAACAGGCTGCAGGCCTTGTCTTTTTGTCCGAGCGCAAGCAGCGCGTCCGCCATATCTATCGTGGTGGACAGGCTGGCGCTGCCGGGCTGGCTGCGCATCAATTCCTCGGCGACCGCGAGGGCCGCTTCAGCCTTCTCCGGCAGCCCCATTTTTTGATAAACCATCCCTTCGATCACCGCTGTCTGCAGTTCGGCGCCGGGGTCTCCCCTGAACTCCTCCTTGCTGCGACCAAGCACCTTCAGGGCCTCCTCTGGATCATTTTTTGCGGTCAGCACCTTGGCTAATCCGGAATAGGTGCTGGCGTTTTTATGCACGGAATATTCGCCGAGTTTTATCGCCTTTTCATACGAGGATTGCGCCAGATCGAGTTCTCCGTTCTTGTACGCCGCATCCGCCAGACTCTTTTGCCGGGCAACCGCATTGGGAGACAGCGCCATCGCGCTCAACAATACGCTTTTGGCCTGTTCCAGATCGCCCATCGCATCCAGCGTTTTCGACAACCAGTCTGCCGCTTCCAGATACATCTTGTTATCTGCGAGGATCTCCTGAAATATCTCCTTGGCCTGCGGGTAATTCCGGCTCAGGAAATGCACCTTACCCAGACCCGTCTTGGCCCATGGCATGCTGCGCACAGCCAGTATGCTTTCGAAAAATTCCTGGGCTGCGGGGAAATTCCCGGTCATCAGCAGCAGGTCGCTCTTGATGCGCTGGATATCCTGGGTATTCGTCGTGTGTTTTTTGAGCTGTTCATCGCACAGCGCAATCGCGCGCAGATAGTCTGTGGCGGCAACCGCGCTTTCGATAGGTTCGAGCGACATCTTCTTTTCGATCAGCTTGTTTAACCGCGTTTCAAGCAGGCCTTCGGAGATGGGTTTCAACAGGTAATCGTCAGGTTTATTTTCCGCTGCACCCATGAACATGTCCATGGTTTTTTCCGCAGTAACCATCACCCAGATCGTGGAATATCCGATGTAATTTTTGTGTTTCGCCTCTTCCAGAATTTGCTGACCGTTCTGGCCGTGTCCGAGGTTATAGTCGCAGATGATGATGTCGTATTTTTTTGCGGCCAGCAGCGCAAGCGCATCTTTCGCTGTGCCTGCGTTGTCCGTGCTTTTCACACGCATGGCCTTGAGAAAACCCATCAGCATGCTGCGCATGCTCGGAAAATCATCAATTACCAGCGTGTTCGATTCTTTCAGTGAGGTTGCCATGTCTTTTCCTTGAAGCGGTATTGTTGCGGACAGGTTGGGGTTGCTAGGGCAGCGTCAACACGAAGCATCCGCCACCGTAAGCGCCGCCGTTTTCTATCGACAGGCCGCCACGTTTGCCGGCATTCTTGTGCATCTTGGCCACTTGGGACGAGAAATATAAACCTAGTCCGGTGCTTCCTGTGGCAAAGCTGATCCCTCGGTCATCCGTGATGTTTTCCAGCAACATCGCGTCCGGATAACCGGCGCCGTTATCATCCACGCGTATTTCCAGTGTATCGCCCAGTATCTGCGCTCTGATCAGGATCTTGTCGGTTGTGTAGTTATAGGCGTTGTTGAGCGCATTGATCAGGACGCCGCTGATCAGGTCGCGGTCGAAATACCAGTAGCATTCGTCGTCGCATGCCACGGACAGGGTGATTCCTTTGTAAGCCATGACGGACTGATTTTGCAGCGCCAGTTCCTCCAGGAATTCTTTGAGGGAATGCTCCGCAATGTCTATCGGGTAGATGGATTTTCCCAGCTTGTAGAGGCTCAGAATCTGGATCAGATTCACATTCATTCGACTTGCTTCGTAGATCGTATGACCCAGTTGGGCTCTGATCGACTCGTCGACTTTGTCTTTGCATTCTCCCATTAACTTCTCGAGAAACCCGATTTGGATATTCAGCGAGTTCTTCATGTCGTGTATCGACGAAGCGATAAAGTCGGAGAAGTTGATGTCTTCCTGTTCCATATTTCAACCTTTATTCACGCGTGTGCGCCATTTGTCATAAAACGATGGCAAAGCTAAAGGGAGGTGCAAGGACAGTATCTGCTTGCAACCCCGCTGGCACTCGACTGTTGTCGAATAGGACACTGTCCCTTAGCCCGGTGGCTTTGCGTCCCCGCCTTTCGGCGGGTTTGCCTTCGCAGGCGCTGATGTTCAAATCAACGATTGCGCCGCAAATGTAACGGAATTTTGGCATTTGCGCCAACAAATAACAACTTGCGCAACTTGTCACATCTTAGTGTACGGGTGGTGCTGGTGGTAGAATGCGCGACTTCAAAAAGAATACAAGGCAATCCCATGTTATCCACCGCCAACATTACCATGCAATTCGGGGCCAAACCCCTGTTCGAGAACGTCTCTGTCAAATTCGGCAACGGCAACCGCTACGGCCTGATCGGCGCGAACGGTTGCGGCAAATCCACCTTCATGAAAATACTGGGCCGCGATCTGGATCAGACTTCAGGTGAGGTCATGCTGGACAAGACCGAGCGACTGGGAAAGTTGCGCCAGGATCAGTTCGCCTACGAGGAAAATCGCGTGCTGGATGTGGTGATGATGGGGCACGACGAAATGTGGGCGGTGATGTCGGAACGCGATGCGATCTACGCCAACCCGGATGCCTCCGAGGAGGACTACATGCGCGCGGCCGATCTGGAGGCCGAGTTCGCCGAATACGATGGTTACACTGCCGAGGCGCGTGCCGGTGAATTGCTGCTGGGTCTGGGTATCGCGATCGAATTGCATCAGGGCAACATGAGCGCAGTCGCACCCGGCTTCAAGCTGCGCGTGCTGCTGGCTCAGGCGCTGTTCTCCAATCCTGACATCCTGCTGCTGGACGAGCCGACCAACAACCTGGATATCAACACGATCCGCTGGCTGGAAAATATTCTGAATGCGCGCACCTGCACGATGGTCATCATCTCGCACGATCGCCACTTTCTGAATAGCGTGTGCACCCACATGTCCGATCTGGACTTTGGAAAAATCACAACCTATCCAGGCACTTACGACGATTACATGCTGGCGTCCACCCAGGCGCGTGAGCAGCAATCGGCTGACAATACCAAGGCCAAGGAAAAAGTTGCCGAACTGAAAGCCTTCGTAGCGCGCTTCTCGGCCAATGCTTCCAAAGCCAAGCAGGCCACATCCCGTGCGCGCCAGATCGACAAGATCAAGATCGAAGACATTAAGCCTTCCAGCCGCCAGTACCCGTTCATTCGCTTCGAATTTGACGAACGCGAAAAGCTGCATCGCACCGCAGTGGAAGTTGAGGCTTTATCCAAGGGTTTCGACCGCGTGCTGTTCTCCAATGTGAACATCCGCGTCGATGCGGGCGAAAAGGTCGCGATCATCGGGCCTAACGGTATCGGTAAGACCACGCTGCTGCGCTGTCTGGCGGGTGATTTGACGCCTGACTATGGCGTCATCAAATGGACGGACAAGGCGAAAGTCGGTTATTACGCACAGGACAGTACCTCAGAGTTCGCCCAGGACAGGATCATGACCGACTGGATGACCTACTGGCGCGGCCCGAATGACGACGATCAGACTGTGCGCGCTACACTGGGTCGTTTGTTGTTCTCCGGCGATGATGCCCATAAGCCGGTCAAAGTACTGTCCGGTGGTGAAAAGGGACGCCTGCTGTTCGGCAAGCTGATGCTGCAACGCAACAACGTGCTGTTGATGGATGAACCGACCAACCACATGGACATGGAATCGATCGAGTCGCTCAACACCGCGCTGCTCGAATACAAGGGAACTGTGGTGTTTGTCAGCCATGACCGCGAATTCGTCAGCTCACTTGCCACACGCATCATCGAAATTACCGCAAAGGGCGTTACCGACTATCACGGCACCTATGAAGAGTATCTGCGTGATCAGGGTATGGCTGCTTAACTAACGATGAGTAACGTCATTCCGGCCTGCGCCGGAATGACCGGGCTTCTGTCATGACAGCAATCGGTGTTTTTGATTCAGGTGTCGGCGGTCTGTCGGTGCTGCACCACATCCGCCAGGCGCTGCCCGACGAACGTCTGATCTACGTTGCCGATTCCGGTCATGTGCCTTACGGAGACAAATCAGCGGACTACATCGAACAGCGCTCGGTCGCCCTCGCAAACTTCCTGATTTCACAGGGGGCGGACGCTATCGTCATTGCCTGCAACACGGCGACGGCGGCGGCAGCAGCTTTGCTGCGGCGCGAATTTTCCATTCCTATCCTGGGCATGGAACCTGCAGTTAAACCCGCCGTTGCGGCAACAAAGAGCGGTGTCGTCGGCGTGCTGGCGACGATCGGCACGCTGGACAGCGCGCGCTTTGCAGCCTTGCTGGAGCGTTATGCAGGAAATGTCGAGATCGTAACCCAGGGCTGTCCCGGTCTGGTCGAACAGGTTGAGCTGGGCGATCTGGATGGTTCCAGGACGCGCGAGCTGATCGAACGATACACCGCGCCGTTGCTGGCACGAGGTGCCGACACGATCATCCTGGGCTGCACTCACTACCCTTTTTTGGCAACAATGATCCTCGAAGTGGCAGGACAAAACATTGCGCTGGTGGATACCGGCGAGGCCGTCGCGCGTCATTTGCAGCGCCGGCTTTTGACTGAACTGCCCGACCGCGTTCCAAAAATAGATTGTCATGCAGGACCTGATCCGGAATCCAGTCAATTAAACAAACAGGATGCCGGTTTTCGCCGGAATGACGAACTGTTTTTTACCAGTGGAGAGGCCTCGCAGGCTGCTCGCATCATGTCTTTGCTGTGGGGTAGCACGGTCGACGTGCATCGGTTACCAATCAAATTCACATAAGGAAATCACATCATGATCAAACTATTTTTCCGGGCACTGCGCCTTATATTGATGCCTGTCATGCTGTTATGGGCAAAGCTGGGCACCCCGAAAGGCATCAGGCGTGCCGCCGATGCACAGCAACAGGCAGACCTGGCGTGCAGGACGTTAGCGCTATACCACTTCAAGACCTGCCCGTTCTGCATCAAGGTGCGCCACGAAATGGCAAGATTGTCGTTGCCGATCGCATTGCGCGATGCGCAACACGATCCGGATCACCGCGCCGACTTGCTCAATGGCGGCGGAAAAATCCAGACGCCTTGTTTGCAGATCACCGACCAGGCAGGCAAGGTTCAGTGGCTGTACGAATCAGCGGACATCATCAAATATCTGCAACAACGTTTTGCCTGAGCGCCGATGAACACTCGCCATTACACACTGACCATTTCCTGTCCCGACCGCGCGGGGATCATTGCTGCGGTGACGGGGTTCATCGCGCAGCACGGCGGATTCATTGTCGAAGCGAGTTATCACACCGAACAGGAGGAGCAACGCTTCTTCATGAGGCAGGAGATACGCGCAGATTCCCTTCCCTTCGATGCGGGTGAATTCGGTCGCAGTTTTGCGCCGCTGGCGGAACAATTCGCGATGACCTGGCAGATTGCCGACTCCGCCCGGAACAAACGCCTGGTAATCCTGGTGAGTCGCCAGGATCATTGCCTGGACGATCTGCTGTACCGCTGGCGCACGGCTGAGTTGCGGGTGGATATTCCCTGCGTGATCTCCAATCATGAGGAGTTGCGCAGTTTCGTCGAATGGCACGGCATTCCGTTCATTCATGTGGACATGCAGACAGACAAGGCCGCCGCGTTCGAGCAGATCGCCGCCCTGTTCGATGAATATCAGGGCGACACGATGGTGCTGGCGCGCTTCATGCAGATATTGCCGCCCGCCCTGTGCCAGCGTTATCCGGGTCGCATCATCAACATCCATCACAGCTTCCTGCCTTCCTTCGTTGGCGCGAAGCCTTATCATCAGGCCTATCAGCGCGGCGTGAAGCTGATCGGAGCGACCTGCCATTACGTGACCGACGAACTGGATGCGGGGCCAATCATCGAACAGGACACGGTGCGCATCGATCATGGCGACACGGTGGAGGATCTGGTGCGCTATGGGCGCGACATCGAGAAGACGGTGCTGTCGCGCGGCTTGCGTTGCCACGTCGAAGATCGCATTCTGGTGTGCGGCAACAAGACCATTGTATTCAAGTAAATGAACTTTCCCGAGCTGACTTGTCGGATACATCACTTAGTTCAATAGAATGTCTGAATGGCTGCCAGCCCAACCCGAATAGGCAATTATTCCATCGTCAGGCTGATCGGCGAGGGGGCGACGTCCAATGTGTATCTCGCGCAGCATATCAAGACGCTCGCATCGGTCGCGATCAAGCAGTTGCGCCGTCAGTCAGAAATTTACCGCACCATGTTCACGACCGAGGTCGAACTGGGACGCCGGATGCAGCACAAGAACATCGTCCGCGTGCTGGAAGCCGACCTGAATGAGGAGGGCGGCGCCTATCTGGTGATGGAATACATCAACGGCACCGCGCTCGATCGCCACGATCGTAGCAGCTCACTGCCGCCCATTCTGACCGTGCTGTCGGTCGTCGAACAAGTGGCGAATGCGTTGCGTTATGCGGCGGGGTTGGGCGTGGTGCACCGCGATGTCAAACCGGGCAACATCATTCTGATGTCCAATGGGGTCGCCAAACTCACTGACTTCGGTTGTGCGATTCCAGTGAGCGAAATGGGCGCGGTCGTGGCCGGCAGCTTGGCCTATATGTCGCCCGAACAGCTGGACGGCGACGCGCTCGATCAGCGTGCCGACATCTATGCGCTGGGTGCGGTGATCTACCGCTTGCTGACCGGTCGGCACACGTTTGAAGCAGACAATACATTTGATGCAAAGATCGCGATCCTGAATTACCCGGTCACGCCGATCGAAACTTACCGCAAGAAGTTGCCGCGCGAACTGATTGCGGTAATCGAGCGCGCCTTGGAGAAGGACCGGGATCGGCGTTATGCCACATGGGACGAATTCATCACGGATTTTGGCAACGCGGCACACAAAATTCGCATGTCAGACTACGATCTGGATTTGTATCGCGGCTTCAGCCTGTCCACGCAGTCGGTGTTGTCGAGCTATATGTCGGCGGACCGCGCATTTTCCCGCAGCGGTTTTTCGCGCAGCACGATGCCTGAATCCTACGGGGTCTGAGAGAGGCGTCGATAAGCTCCCGGTGCGCTCCTTAGGGCCAGTTCAGATCCAGGCAGGCGACCAGCTTTCCATCAGGTGTGTCAGCGAGTGCAGAAATTGTGATGCACTGGCTCTTTCCGGTCAGTGAGCGATAGGGACGCGTTATCTGTACTTCGCCGGGATTGAGCATGGCCTGCCTGAAGTAATAGCGCCTCGACCAGTTCGCGCCGACCGCCTCTGATAAGGGCTTATAGCGGGGATCTGCATTTTCCGGCAGCGCAGTTTTCAGAAGGTTGTCGCCGATCTGGTAGCCGCTTTCGTCCAGAAAATACACGCGCGTCACGCCAGGCAGCGCGAGCAATTTTTCACAGGACTGTTCGCGCTGCTCACGCCCGGTGTTGATGGTTTGCAACACCGCCTTGAATTCATTCAGACACTGGTCTACCGCATCGCGGTAACGCGTTCTGATCGCTTCTGAAAAAACGGTGTGTTTGTCACGCAACTCGGGCAGCAAGTTGTCTTGTTCTGTCGGGTCAACCAGCACAGATCGGGGATATCCAAAATAATAGCCCTGCACCAGATCTACGTTCGAATCGATCGCGATCAGCGCCTGTTGCTCGGTCTCAATTCCCTCCATCAAGGCGATGCAGCCCAGTTCCTGAATCAGCCCGACCAGATTGGGCAAGGCCTTACGTACCATCTGACTGGTTTCCGCCTGAACGATAATGGAGCGATCGAATTTGACAATATCCGGCTGGATGTTCCAGATCCGGTCGAAATTGGAATGAGAGGCGCCAAAATCATCGATGGCGATCAGGCAGCCCAGATTCTTGTAATAATTGACCGCCGCCGAGAGGATAGACTCGTCATAAATGCCTTTCTCCAGTATCTCAACGACGACCTGTTCAGGCGAAATGCCATTTTGCTCCAGCATCTCCTTGAAGAAGAAACCGTAGCTTTTCCCCAGAACGGTCACCAGTGGATTTACATTCAGGAAAAGCCACGACTTATCCGAAAATCCGGCAAAGTTCTGCACATGAACCGCGCGACACAGGCGATCAAGCAGGACATTCTCCGATTCATCTTTCACCTGTCCGAACAAGGCCAGCGGTGAGATCTGCAGGCCATCCGCATTGCCGGGCCGGCACAACGCCTCATAACCCACCGGGTTTCGGTGCGATAAACTGAAAATCGGCTGAAAGGCACTGGCAACCGTGAAATCGCGGAACAGGCCGGTTACGCTGGCGGATCCGTCGCTCGTGATCCGGTTACTGATGGCGCTAAAGTTGTGTGTATTCATGTCGATTTATTAATTGTGTGTATTCATGTCGATTTATTAATTGTGTGCATCGGTGATCTGGAACTGGTTAACCAGCAGGCGCAATTTTTGTGCGCCCTCGCGACTGCTCGCGATCGAAAAATTCAGCTCGCCCAGCGATTCGCTCATCAAATCGGCCGCGCGCGCGACCCCTTGAACCTTGCTGCCGCTGCCGGAGGCGCTCATCGATATCTGCGCAATTGTTGCGAACATGCGCTCGACGATTTCGGTGGATCCGGAATTGTCCGAGGCGGAAGCTTCCGCCAGGCGCAGCCCTTCCTCCATTCCACTGGCGCCCTGTTCCATGATGGCGACCGCATCCCGGGCCTTATCCTGCACCGTAGCAATCATCTGGTTGATTTCGCGCGTTGCCTGACCGGTGCGTTCGGCTAATTTGCGCACTTCATCTGCCACCACCGAAAAGCCGCGTCCGGATTCACCCGCCCGCGCCGCTTCAATGGCCGCATTCAACGCCAGCAAATTGGTCTGGTCAGCAATGCCATTGATGACTTTGGCAATCTCGCCGATTTTTTCGGTACTCTCGCCCAGCGAGCGTATCGTCAACGACGAGGTCTTGATCGAGTCACGGATCGTCTGGGTGCGATTCTGCACCATGGACACTTGCGCACGGGCGCGGTCGGTTGCCTGTTGCATCGCTTGCCGCATCTCATTGGTGGTCAGGGTCGCCAGATGGATGTCATTCATCTGCTTTTCCAGCGCCTGCAAAATATCCTGTACCGCGACCAGAACCTCACCGGTTGCGACGCTTGCCTGCTTGTTGCGCACATCCATGTGCGACTGGTTGTTGACGATCTCATCCGTGCCATGGCGGACATTGCCGACGGTACGGTCGATGTTATCGATCAGGCTATTGATCCATTGCGCCATCACCCCTGCCTCATCGCGACTGGCATCCTGACGATCCAGACGTTGAGAAAGATTACCGTGCCCTTCCGCGACATTGCGGATCACGCCGACCATGCCGCGCAATCGCTGTCCGACCGGCTTGCCGACATAGCGATGCAGCGCAAGACTTCCCGTCAGAAACAGCGTAGAGCACACCGCCGCCATTGTCAGGGCGCCGGGTGCATAAGCCATTGCGACGCCAAAACTGATTGCAGCCATAGCGACAAGCATAGACAGATAAACGGACATCAACCTGAAATTGAGGGTGCGGAAGCGATACACCTCTTCGAGGTCGGCCTCGCACATCATTCCCCATGTGTCAGCGGAACCGGGTAATGAAAACGTGATGCCACGACCGATTACCGGTATGTGGCGGTAATCGGCATAACCCGGATAGGTGACGAAGGTGTTCTGACCGCGCCGGATGGTTTCGCGCACCCCGGGGTGCAGCTGTCCTGTGGCCGGATCGTTGAATTTCAGTTCGAATTCAGTATGGTTCCTGACAGATACGCTGCCAAAATCAGTGTGCACGCCTTGTTTCAGGTTGTCGCCCATGCTGAAGGTGGCATCTTCAAACCGTGAGCGCGACAGCGCAGTGCCGGGCTGGATAGCCGCATCGAATCCGGGTTTTACCATGAACAAATAGTTGTCCCCCGACTCATGGAAAATATGCCCGGCCTCACGTTGAATCAAATCACCCAGCACATCATTCGGCACCCGTCCGCAAACTGCGCCCAGCAGGACGCCATCCTTGTGCAGCGGGAGATAGAACATCAGCGTTACCGCGTCATGGAATCGGGAGCTGGTCGCACCCAGCGACAGTGTTGTTGCGTCAAGGTACGGGCCGTGCAGAAACTTGTCCGCCAGCCCGCAGGCGACCGCCTTGGCATCGAGATCTTTTTTGCCCGCTCTGGATCGTAAACTTGAATACAGGGTCTCTGCCCGGGGGCTGATCACAAAGAGTTCCGAAAAATCTCCATCCAGGCGCAGATTTTCTGCGAGCATTTCCGCGTCAAATTTCGGCCAGTCGTGTGCTATCTGCAATGAGATGGCGGATAGCGTCGACCACTTCTGTTCTGTCCATTCGGCCAGGATGCGCACCCGGGTGGTGGCGATGGATTCGAAAATTTCCTCAAGGACGGGATAGCGCCATTTATTCAGATAGCAAGCCCAGCCCATTGCCAAGCGGCCTGTTTTACCGAAGTACGGCAGCCAGGATCGTTCGTCATTGCTCAGATTCATTTGCAGGCTTTTCAACATGTCAATTTTACAATTTATACTTAATGCAACATTAAAGCAAGATCGGTGCCAGTATAAAAATCTATTAATAATCAGATGGTTGATTGCGTTGATTCAGTCGTGTGCACCAAAGCCGTGCGGGTATCGCTGAGCAGGTGACGTCAGTGCACGAAGTTGGAAAATTCAGAACACGGAACGCAACAGGCTGCGCCGCTGTAGCGTGAGAACCGCAATGCAGCAAGGGCATTCCCTCGGAGCGACGGAGATGAATCTCCTGCACCTGATCAATGACTGCAAGTGATTTATCGCATAGCAGGAATTGAGTGGTTGTATCAATGAAGGATCTGCGCCCCAATTTGTAGCGTGAAGACCGCAGGGGTTTTTCCTCGGAATATAAGGCGATAAATCGCCTATTCCTGAATGAAAAAAAGGGCACCTTACGGTGCCCTGAAAACCGAGCCGGGGAGGCTCAGGGGAGGATAACCAACCAGTGGTCCGTTTGCGGACTTAGTCGGATGGCTAGTAGTTGTAAGCGCGTTCGCCGTGAGAGGCCGTATCCAGACCCTCGCGCTCTTGTTCTGCTGTCACACGCAGGCCGATGGTCAGGTCAACGATCTTGTAGCAGATGAAAGCCACTACGCCGGACCAGATCACCGTGGTCAGTACAGCCTGAGCCTGAATCCAGACCTGATCGGCGATGACGGTATCCACGACGGTGTTGTTCACGTAGTCGGCGATTCCGGTACCACCCATGCTCCAGCTGTTGAAAACACCGGTGAGCAGTGCACCCAAGATACCGCCGATGCCGTGGATACCGAACACGTCCAGCGCATCATCAACGCCGAGCAGTTTCTTGAGACCCGTCACACCCCAGAAGCACACGATGCCTGACAGCGCACCGATCACCATGCCGCCGCCGATACCCACCCAGCCACAGGCAGGAGTGATTGCAACCAGACCTGCAACCGCACCGGATGCCGCACCCAGCAGGCTGGGCTTGCCCTTGATCAGCCATTCCGCAGCCACCCAAGTCAGCACCGCAGCAGCAGTGGCGATGAAAGTGTTGGCGAAAGCCAGTGTGGCCGTGCCGCCCGCTTCCAGCGCGGAACCCGCATTGAAACCGAACCAGCCCACCCACAACAGTGCAGCGCCGATCATCGTCATCACCAGATTGTGTGGCGCCATGGCCTCTTTGCCGTAGCCGATGCGTTTGCCGATCATGAACGCGCCGACCAGACCTGCGACCGCTGCGTTGATATGCACCACAGTACCGCCGGCGAAGTCCAGCGCACCCTTCTGGAATAGCCAGCCGCCTTTTGCAGTTTCAACAGCGAGGGTTGCGGCATCCTTGATTGCATCAGGGCCTGTCCAGAACCACACCATGTGGGCAATCGGCAAGTATGCGAAAGTGAACCACAAGCCTGAGAACAGCATTACAGCCGAGAACTTCATACGCTCGGCGAATGCACCGACGATCAGCGCCACGGTGATGGCGGCGAAGGTAGCCTGAAACGCGACAAAGACGAACTCAGGAATAACCACGCCTTTGCTGAAGGTGGCTGCATTGGCAACACTGCCCGTCATCGGATCGAA
>JBBRBS010000038.1:0-13805 GCA_038205615.1 Burkholderiales bacterium
GTTCATGTTGGAGCCGGATTGCGCCTTGTAGGCTTCAGCCCATTTGCCATAAACCGGGTATGGGAAAGTGGCGCCTGCGCCGGTGATGTCGGTGGCGCAGCTTACGCTGGCATATGCGAAAGTTGTTGCGGCTGCGGTGGCAATGATGAGCTGCTTGAGCTTGTTGTTCATGTGTTCTCCTGATGGATAGGTTGATTTCCCGGTTTCAGTCGCAATGCCGCTTTAGGCAACAGCGCTTTGACCCGACACAGATGTTATGTAATTAATATGACAGTATTATTACACTCAAGCAGTGCAGTGCGCTACTGTAAGCGAGAGCTAAGTATTAACTACTTGAAATTTCATTCAAATTTGTGATTCGCCGCCCGATTCATTCTTGATTTTCGCTGCTCTGCGTGGCGCAAACCGATAAAAGTCAGCCATCCAACGATGATCAGCCCGATAGTAAAGGCGGCGTAGGAGACGGGCCAGGAGATACCCTGGGTCATCATCGAGTATTCGGACATGCCGCCGATACCGGCCAGAACATTGAGCGGCATGAAGACCACGCTGATGATGGTCAGGCGTTTGATGTCCTTGTTCTGGTTGATGTTGATCGAACTGTCTGTTGCATCCATCAGGAAGTTGATTTTGTTAAACAGGAAAGCCGTGTGTCCGTCCAGCGATTCGATATCGCGTAAAATTTCGCGTACGTTTTCATGCTGGGCTTCAGACAGAAATTTGGCGCGCATCAGGAAAGACAGTGCGCGCCGGGTGTCCAGCACATTCCGGCGTATGCGTCCGTTCAGGTCTTCCTCCTCGGCGATGGAGGCAAGAATCACGGCGGCTTCATCATCTGTAATATGGGAGCGCAACACTTGTTTGCCAACCACGCCCAAGTCTGCATACACATCTTCAAGTGCGTTGGCTGAATACTCCACATCGGCGGCGTAAAGATCAAGCAGCACGTCCTTGGCCTCGGATACGTAACCTGATTGCGCGCGTGCGCGCAGCCGTTGCAGGCGGAATACCGGTAGTTCTTCACTGCGCACTGAGAACAGCATGCCTTTATGCAGGATGAATGCGACGGCCACGTTGCGCGATTCGTCTTCACGGTCGAGCAGAAAATCTGAGTGCAGGTGCACCTCGTCGCCTTCTTCAACATAGAAGCGGGCGCTGGTTTCCAGATCTGTCAGCTCATTCGGGTTGGGCAGGTCCACTTCGAACAGTTCGCTGGCCCATGCAATTTGCTCGTCATCGGGCGCCACCAGATCAATCCAGATAGGGTTGGCCTTGGCGAGGTCTTCGCGACTGGCGATCGGGATCTGGCGCAAGCGTCCTTCATGCAGATCGAATACACGTATCGTCTTGCTGCGATCCTGAGGCTTGGCCTCGGTAACTAGTTCAGCGCGGATATCATCAGAGATGACCAGTAATATTTCTTCTTTGCGTTCTTCTGAAATTAAATGCCATATGATCTCGCGGTCATCATGCGATACAGCCTCCAGAATCTGAGCGACAGCCTGTGCATCGTGTTGCTCCAGCCGGGTCTGCAATTCCACCAGATTTTGCTTGTGCGCGAGCGTTTCGATCAGTTTGTGTTTCTGGAGTAGTCTGTTCACCTGCCACAGGTTTTTTTGTGTGGAAGTCTGGTCTTCGTTTTTGTCTATTTCCAGCATGATTCAGCCCGTCCGTGAATTTGCCGCGATTCTAGCCTAATATGCTGTGTAAATTTGCACGGAATTGAGAAGTCGATTGCATGCGGTGCATTCGCGCTTAGCCTCGAATTGAGGCTTGCGGGCAGTAAAATAAAATTAAGGTTGAATAATTTTGATTACGACTGTAAAATTCGCCCTCTTTTGAAAATCGGTTGGAGTAGAAGCATGGCGCGAGTATGTCAAGTGACGGGCAAAGGCCCGATGAGTGGTAACAACGTTTCACATGCGAATAACAGAACCAAGCGTCGCTTCTTGCCTAATCTGCAACGTCGTCGTTTTTGGGTTGAAGCAGAAAATCGCTGGGTCAGCCTGCGCTTGACCAATGCTGGATTGCGTACCATCGACAAGAATGGTATCGAGTCAGTATTGTCAGACATGCGCGCACGCGGCGAAAAAATCTAAGGAGCTAGAAAATGCGCGAAAAAATCAAACTGGAATCTAGTGCTGGCACCGGCCATTTCTACACTACAGACAAGAACAAACGCACCACACCGGGCAAGATCGAAATGAAAAAATACGATCCAGTGGTACGTAAGCATGTCATGTACAAGGAAACCAAGCTGAAGTAATTCAGTCTGGATTCACAAAAACCCGCTTCGGCGGGTTTTTTATTGTCACGAAGAAAGTTTTACTCGGCTTTTGTTCGGTGCAACAAATTATTCACGTTAAATATATCTCTCTGCAATAGAGCGGCCTTACTCTGCTGAAAGCTGCTGGGCAGCGACTTTATTACGAGGGGGAATGATGAGATTTTTTACCGACAATTTTTTCACCGAGGCGCAAAAAACCGACATGCTCGGTAATGCTTACGGTATTTATGTCAAAGATCAGCAAATGGAAAAGCAGCTGGATCAGGCGCGCTTGCTTCGTCAACGCGAGGCAGAGCTTAGTGCGATCGATATGCGCAGCCGGCAGATGACATTTGAGAAAAATGCGCGGCGTATGAGTTACGCTGCCCTGGCTTTCATCATTTTGTTTGCAACGTTGACGAGTGGATTTGGATCGCTGGTCATGTCAGGCCATATCTGAATATGCGTGTAGGCGTTGTGCAAGGCGCCTTGATTTGTTCGGAGTGCCTGCGTAAGTGGGCTGAGAAGTATCTTGAAAGACACTTCTCAGCTATCGGTGTGCTCTGGCCGGGGGAAACCCCGGCCGCAATCGTTTAACCGTTTACCCATGCCATTGCTTCATCGTAGTCGGTGAACACGCAGATTTCGGCATCGACGAAAATGCGTGACAGCCAAGCTTGCCAGGTGATCCACTGGTTGTCGGTGACCACGGCGATCTTGCTGAAATCATGCTGGTGTTCGCGGCTGAAGAATTTGATTTCTTCCCAGGCGACATCCACCGTGTAGTTGAGCATCGCGCGCAGATCGAACAACAAATTGAGCGAGCCGGATGATTTGAGTTTGTATAACGATTGCTCTTCGAACGTCTTGAAATCGGCGAGCGTGAATTCACCCAGCACGGCGGCGTTGACGAGATTGTCTGATTGTTCGATGGTAATCATAGTGAGGCCTTTTTTATTTGGATGATGGATGCTTTGGTGACAGGCTCAAGCTTAGCACACCGCTGGCGATGATGAGCGCCACGCCTGACCAACTCGATAGTGGCAGTGTTTCATTCCACAGCAACATGCCGAACAGGCTTGCGAATACAATCGTGCTGTAAGCCAGGCTGCCTACCACCAGTGTGCGGCCTGTCCGGTAGGCGCGGGTCATGGCAAGTTGCGCGAGGGTGGCGGTGAGGGCGAGCCCTGACAGAATAAACCCCCCGTGCAGCGTGATGGCATGCGCCGTATCGAGCAGCATCCATCCGCCGCTGATGAGCGTCGCGGTCAGGCTGAAATAGAATACGGTGCGCGTGTCCGGTTCGCCAAGCGCTCCTAGCTGTTTGACGTTGAGATAGGCGACGCCGGCCAGAAGTCCGGAAATCAGGCCGAGCAGGCCGGTTGTCAGCTGGTCGCGTGCCAGTGTCGGGTGCAGCAGCAACACCACGCCGCAAAATCCCAGTGCGATGGCGATGGTCAGTGGCAGATGGAATTTATCCTTGAAAACCAGCATCGTGAGCAGGGTCAGGAACATCGGTGCGGTGTAATTGAGCGTGATCGCGGTGGCCAGCGGCAGTACGGTGATGCAGTAGAAGAACAGCGCCAGTGCTACCGTGCCCGAGATGCCGCGCAACAGATGATTGCGCCAGTGCGGCGTGGCCAGACGTATGTGCTGTGATCTCATGATCAGATACACAATCAGCAGGCCTAAAGCTGAGCGGTAGAACACCAGCTCGATGTATGAAAACTGGGCTGAGCCGAATTTGACGAATACGCCCATGCAGGCGAACAGTAAGCCTGCCACCAGCATCCACAAAGAACCCATACGCTTTGTTTTCATTCCGGCCTGCGCCGGAATGTCGGTGTCAAAGGTTGGGGGCAAGGTTGCGGCGCAGATACTCGTGGAAGTGCAGCATGCCGTCCTCGGTGGGGGACTGGTACGGGCCGTGTTCCTCGATGCCGCGTTGATAGAGCGATTTGCGTCCCTGGTTCATGCGCACGCAGATCACATCGTCCTCGATTGCGGTTTCATTATAGGCACGCTGTTCGGCTTCGACGTATTCGCGTTCGAACATCACGATGTCTTCCAGATAATAGAATTCGACGATATTGGTGCAGGCTTCCGCCCCGCGCGGCACCAGTGTGCTGATGACCAGCGTACCTGGATACCATTCAACCATGATGTTCGGATAGTAAGTCAGCCAGATCGCGCCGTATTTTGGCAACTTGCCGCCGTGATAGCGCAGCACCTGTTCCTGCCAGTCGCCATAGGCTGCGCTGCCGACTTTCTTCAGCGCGTTCTTGATGCCGACTGTCTGTACGCTGTATTGTTCGCCGAACTCCCATTTGAGATCGTCGCAGTCCACGAAGTTGCCGAGGCCCGGATGGAACGGTACGACGTGGTAGTCCTCGAGATACACTTCGATGAAGGTCTTCCAGTTGAATGCGTATTCGTCCACTTGCACCCGATCGAGCATGTAGCCGGAAAAATCCAGATCCTCCATCACGCCGACTTTCGCCAGGTCCTTAGCGATGTCGCGTTCGCCCGAGAACAGCATGCCGTTCCAGTTTTGCAGAGGCGACTTGTTCAGGTGCAGGCAGGGATTTTCCGGGAAATGCGGTGCGCCGAGCAATTCGCCGTCGGTCTTGTACGTCCAGCGGTGCAGCGGGCAAACGATGTGTTGCGCGTTGCCGCGTCCGGCTAGCATGGTGGCCTGGCGATGGCGGCAGATGTTGGACAGCAGCTCTACGCCATTCGGGTTGCGTACCAGCATTTGCGCCTCGTCGCGCAGCACCTGATAGTCGCCTAGGCTGGGTACCATCAACTCATGGCCGACATAATTGGGGCCTTGTTCGAAAAGCACGCGCTGTTCCAGCTCCAATATCTTGGGGTCGAAGTACCAGCCGAGCGGTGGTTGAACCTGGGCCGGGGTAAGTTGATTCATGTTAGCGATATTGGACAAACCCACATCATCCTTGAATGTAGTGAACAGGAAAAGAGTGCGATTTTCGCTTAAATCAGGGGTGAGGGCAACAAAAATTGGCTCAGACAGGATGGGTTGGGTAAAATGCGACTCTTTCCCACGCAGAAGACAGATATGGCCGGAAAATCACAAAAACCACTGGGCTACGAGTCGGCAATGGCCGAACTCGAAGAAATCGTAGCGGACATGGAGGCGGGGCGTCTGTCGCTGGAAGATTCGCTGGCAGCCTATAAGCGCGGCGCTGAATTGCTGACATTCTGTCGTACTCGCCTGGAAGATGCCCAACAGCAGGTGCGCGTGCTGGAAGAGGGCGTGCTCAAAGTGCTGCCCGTGAGCGAGGCTGCCTGATGAATACCGATTTCGCAAGCTGGTCTGCCACCCATCAATCCACATTCGAAGAAGTGTTGCGCGGTTTGTTGCCGCAACCTGAAATCGCTCCGCAGCGACTGCATCAGGCGATGCGCTACGCAGTGCTCGACGGCGGCAAACGCGTACGCCCCCTGCTGGCATTTGCGGCGGGTGAGTTGGCAGGCGCTGATGTGGCGCGCGTCAACATCGTGGCTGCGGCAGTCGAGCTGATTCACGCCTATTCGCTGGTTCATGACGATATGCCTTGCATGGACAACGATGTGTTGCGCCGGGGCAAGCCGACTTGTCATGTGCAATACGACGAGGCGACTGCGCTGCTGACCGGCGATAGTCTGCAAACGCTGGCTTTTCAATTGCTGGCTGAGCATCGTTTGAGCGACGGACCGCAGCAGCAGATGGCGATGATCAGGTTGCTGGCAGTGGCCACAGGTTCGCGCGGCATGGCAGGCGGTCAGGCGATCGATCTTGACAGCGTCGGCAAGTCGTTAAGTCTGCCTGAGCTGGAAAACATGCATATCCACAAGACCGGTGCGCTGATACGTGCCGCCGTATTGCTCGGTGCACAGTGCGGAACCGTTTCAGCGCCACAACTGGCCTGCCTCGATCATTTCGGTAAATGCGTAGGCCTTGCATTTCAGGTGGTAGACGATGTGCTTGATGCAGAAGCGGATACGGCAACGCTGGGCAAGACCGCAGGCAAGGATGCCGATAACGACAAGCCGACTTATGTCACGCTGCTGGGCGTTCCCGCCGCACGCGAGATGGCGCGGAATCTGCACCGGGAAGCATTGAATAGTCTGGCTGAATTTGGCGACGGTGCGCAGCGACTGCGCGAACTGGCTGATTTCATCGTGTTGCGATCGTTTTGATGTACTCATTGCTCGATACCATCAACTCGCCGGAAGAATTGCGCAAACTGTCGCGCGAGCAATTGCCTCAGCTGGCGCGCGAGTTGCGCGAGTTTCTGGTCGAGTCGGTCAGCAAGACCGGCGGGCATTTGTCTTCCAATCTCGGGACCGTCGAGCTGACCATTGCACTGCACACGGTGTATAACACGCCGGACGACAAGCTGGTGTGGGATGTCGGACACCAGACCTACGTGCATAAAATTCTCACCGGACGCCGCGCTGCGATGAGCACCTTGCGCATGAAGGACGGCATTGCCGGTTTTCCCAAACGCGACGAGAGTCCTTTTGATACTTTCGGTACCGGGCATTCCAGCACGTCGATCTCGGCAGCATTGGGCATGGCCGTGGCGGCACAATTGGCAAGTTCCGAGCGGCGCGCGGTGGCGATTATAGGCGACGGTGCGATGACCGGCGGCATGGCTTTCGAGGCGCTCAACAACGCGGGCGCGATGAATGCCAATCTGCTGGTGATCCTCAACGATAACGATATGTCCATCTCGCGTCCGGTTGGCGCCTTGAATAATTATCTGGCCAAGTTGATGTCGGGGCGTTTTTACGCGGCGGTGCGGCGCGGCAGCGAAAAGGTGCTCAAGGGTATGCCGCCGGTTCTGGAATTCGCCAAGCGCGCTGAAGAACACGTCAAAGGCATGGTGATCCCCGGCACGATGTTCGAGGAATTCGGCTTCAACTACATCGGTCCGATCGACGGTCACGATCTGGATGCGTTGCAAGATACGCTGAGCAACATACGAAAACTCGAAGGCCCGCAGTTCCTGCATGTCGTCACGCAAAAGGGCAAAGGTTACCAGTTGGCCGAAGAAGATTGCCAGCTGTATCACGGCGTAGGTAAATTTGACCGCAAACAGGGCATCGTTGCAAAGCCTGTCTTGAGCAGCACCGACGGGCTGGCAGGTAAACCGACTTACACCCAGGTGTTCGGGCAGTGGTTGTGCGATATCGCGACAGTTGACGAGCGGGTGGTCGGCATTACGCCTGCGATGTGCGAAGGCTCAGGCATGCCGGCGTTCTCCGAAAAATTTCCCGCGCGTTATTTTGATGTGGGCATCGCCGAACAGCACGCGCTGACCTTTGCTGCAGGTCTTGCCTGCGATGGTTACAAGCCGGTAGTGGCGATTTACTCGACCTTTTTGCAACGCGCCTATGACCAGCTGATACACGATATCGCGATCCAGAAACTGCCGGTGGTGCTGGCGATCGATCGCGGCGGTCTGGTCGGTGCGGATGGTGCGACCCATGCCGGGAGTTTCGATCTGTCGTTCTTGCGCTGTATCCCGAACATGACGGTGATGGCGCCGTCTGACGAGAATGAATGCCGGCAGATGCTGTTCACCGCAATCAAACTGGATACGCCGACGGCTGTGCGCTACCCGCGTGGCGTGGGTCCGGGTGTGGCAATTGCTGAAGCGATGCAGGCCTTACCAGTGGGGCGTGGGGAGATCCGGCGCGAAGGTCGCCGGATTGCGATTCTGGCATTCGGCTCGATGCTGGCCCCGGCCTTGGCTGCGGGTGAGCAACTGGATGCGACCGTGGTGAACATGCGCTTCGTCAAACCGCTGGATGAGGAACTGGTGCGCCGTATGGCTGCCTGTCATGAACTGCTGGTCACAGTCGAAGAGAATGCCGTGCAGGGCGGGGCGGGCAGCGCGGTGTCTGAGTGCCTGGTGCAATACGGCATTACCGTTCCACTGCTGCATCTGGGCTTGCCGGACAGCTTCATCGAGCAGGGTGATCCTGCGCAAATGCTGATCGACTGCGGTCTGGATGCAGCAGGTCTTGTGAAATCGATAAGCAGTAAATTGACCAAGTAATTTTGTCGGGATTGGTTATAATCCTGCAACCCGTAACCTGATTGAAAGCCACTATGAATATTCCGAAGACAGCTCCTATTCCTGACGTGCAAAGTTCGGCTGATTTGCGCCATATCGCGATCAATCGTGTCGGCATAAAAGGCATCCGGCATCCGGTCAAGGTTCAGGACAAAAGCGTTGGCGTGCAACACACGATCGCCACCTTCAATATGTATGTGCATCTGCCGCATAATTTCAAGGGCACGCACATGTCGCGCTTTGTTGAGATACTCAACCGGCATGAACGCGAGATTTCCGTCGAGTCGTATGAACATATCCTGCGCGAAATGGTGGTGTTGCTGGAAGCGGAATCCGGTTACATCGAGATGAGCTTCCCGTATTTCGTCAATAAGACCGCGCCGATCTCCGGCGTGCAGAGTCTGCTCGATTACGACGTGACCCTGATCGGTGAAATGAAAGACGGCCATGCCAGCATCACGATGAAGGTGCTGGTGCCCGTGACCAGCCTGTGTCCTTGCTCGAAGAAGATTTCTGATCGCGGCGCGCACAACCAGCGCTCTCACGTGACCATCACGCTGCGTACCAACAGCTTTGTCTGGATCGAGGACGTGGTGCGTATTGCTGAGGAGCAGGCGTCCTGCGAGTTGTATGGTTTGCTCAAACGTCCCGATGAGAAATATGTCACCGAACGCGCCTATGACAATCCCAAGTTCGTCGAAGACATGGTGCGCGACGTGGCGGCCGTGCTTAATGCGGATGCGCGGATCGATGCCTACATGGTCGAGTCGGAGAACTTCGAGTCCATCCATAATCACTCGGCCTATGCCTTGATCGAGCGGGACAAGACCAAGAGCAATTGACAATTATCCATTGTCTTATGAAGCCGGTTGCCATTTTTCGTCACGCCGCCCTGGAGGGGCCCGGTTTTCTGGCAGACTTGCTCGATGAGCGGAAAATTCCCTGGCAGCTGATTGCCGTTGATGCTGGCGCTGCTGTGCCGCCGAGTGCAGATGCTTATTCAGGGCTGCTGTTAATGGGCGGGCCGATGAGCGCCAACGACGATTTGTTGTGGATAGCCCAGGAACTGAACCTGATAAGGGACGCCGTTGCGCGCGATATTCCTGTGATGGGCTTGTGCCTTGGCGGCCAGCTTATGTCAAAAGCATTGGGCGGTGTGGTGTCGCAAAATCCGGTTGTGGAAATCGGCTGGGGGGACGTCGCGGTGGATGATAACGACGTCGCCCGGCGCTGGTTTGGCGATACCCAAGCCTTTGCTGCGTTTCACTGGCACGGCGAAACCTTCACGCTGCCGGTCGGCGCGACACGCCTGTTATCGAGTGCGCATTGTGCCAATCAGGGCTACGCCATCGGCCGACATTTGGCCTTGCAATGCCATATCGAAATGACAGACGGGATGATTGCAAACTGGTGCGCAGCGGGCGCTGCTGAAATTAATGCCGGCCGTAACAGTCCGGCGGTGCAGTCGGCAACCCGGATGCTGCAACAGCACAATCTTCCGCGCTTGCACCAGGTCGCAACGCGGCTCTGCACGGAATGGCTTGCGGGGCTGTCTGTTTAACCATTTCTGAATCCTGAATATGCACACACTATCAATGTTGCGCAGCGGCAAGCTGGCCGGAATTTCGCGGCTGGATTTGTCGTGCGGCTTAACGCACTTTCCCGCCGAGATATACGATCTTGCGGATACGCTGGAAATCCTCAACCTGTCCGGCAATGCCCTGACGTCCCTGCCGGATGATTTGTCCCGCCTGCATAAATTAAAGGTGATATTCTGTTCCGACAATGAATTTACGCGTGTTCCCGAGGTGCTGGGAGACTGTGTCAGTCTGGATATGATTGGATTTAAATCCAATAAAATCAGATATTTGAATGGTGATTCCTTGCCCGATGCACTGCGCTGGCTGATCCTCACCGACAACCAGTTAAGTTCGCTGCCCGCTGAGCTGGGTCGGTGCACCCGCTTGCAAAAACTGATGCTGGCGGGCAATCAATTGCGGTCTTTGCCGGATGAGATGGCGGCGTGTCATAACCTGGAATTGCTGCGTATTTCTGCGAATTTATTTGAGTCGCTGCCGGAATGGTTGTTATCCTTGCCGCGTCTGGCGTGGCTGGCGTTTGCTGGCAATCCGTTCTCTGATGTTGCGGCGACGGCCGCCAAGCAGGAGATTGGCTCCATTCACTGGCATGGCCTCGATTTACAGCACAAGCTGGGCGAAGGCGCATCAGGCATAATTCACAAGGCCGACTGGCAGGCACCTGCGGGTGCGACAGCGGTGGCGGTCAAGCTGTTCAAGGGGCAGGTGACCAGCGACGGGTTGCCGGGCAGCGAAAAGGCGGCGTGTATTGCCGCCGGCGCTCATCCCAATATCATTTCTGTGTTGGGCAAGATCAGCGGGCACCCTGACGGTGTGAGAGGGCTGGTGATGCCGCTGATCGATGCGAGTTTCATCAACCTTGCAGGTCCTCCCAGCCTGGAATCCTGCACACGCGACATTTATCCTGCCGGGACGCAATTTTCGCTGAGCACCGCATTGTCCATGGCGCAAGGCATCGCGGCGGCGACGGCGCACCTGCATGACACGGGCATCCTGCACGGCGATTTATATGCGCACAACATGCTGTGGAACGGGCAGGGGGAATGTCTGTTGGGCGACTTTGGCGCAGCTTCCTTTATGTCAGATCAGCATCAGGCTCGGGCACTTCAGCGCATCGAAGTGCGCGCATTTTCCGGTTTTCTGCAGGAGTTGCTGGAGCGTTGTATTGCGCCTCCTGAATCGCAGGCGGCTATGGATGCGCTGTGGGAATTGCAGCGACGCTGTGGACAGACTGAGGTTGATGCCCGTCCGTTGTTTACTGAGATCCGCAATAAACTTGAGGAATTGCAAGGGGCTTGACGGGAAGCCGTCTGAACGCCGGTGGCTGCCCCGGCAAATCTCAGCCACCAGCCACCAGCCACCAGCCACCAGCCACCAGCCACCAGCCACAAACTAGTTCATCTAAGTCTCACCGCGTTCCATGCGTCGCGTTATAATCCGCCTTTCGTCCACCTGTGCGGTGTCGCCGCCATATCTTCATGTCACTAGCCAAGACCTACACCCTCGCCGATGTCACTCGCTGGTACTCCATGCAGGAGTTGCAAAAGGCCAAGGCTTACCTGAATTCGATTTCTCAACTGACGGTTCAGTCTGACAAGATCACGGCACAGGTGAAGGGCACAGCCAAGCATCCCTATTCGGTAGAAATTGCATTCGAAGGTGAGTCGGCAGACATGCCCGGGATCAAGCCTTTGTGCAGCTGCCCGGTCGGATATAAATGCAAACACACCGCAGCGGTGCTGTTGTCGGCCTTGTCTTTGCCGCGTACCCCCACCGTGAATCCGGCCTTGCTCGAATGGGTTGAGGCGTTTAAAAAGGCGCAAGCCGTGCCGGCGAAGAAGAAGGCCAAGCCCGCGTTGCGCCCTGAGCGTTTATGCTATGCACTGATGAAGTCGCTTAATTCGGATGGTTATTTTGTCGGCACCTATAAGGCGCGCATGTCGGCCGACGGGCAGTTGCTGGGGCCGCTCGAAGAGTGGAGTAATGTCGAGCGCGCGCTGATCAAGCCGCCGCAGTTTGTGACCGATGAAGACCTGCCCATTTTGCGACTGTTGTGGAAGCAGCGCGAAAAATATGACGGTAATATTCTGCTGGGAAAACAAGGCAACGAGATACTGATCAGCCTGATCGAGAGCGGGCGATTCTTTTGCATGGAAAGGATCGCGGGAAATCGCTATGTGCTGTCAGGCCCCGTGCGCCTCAAACAGGGCGGGGTCAGGGAAGCTAGGCTGGACTGGGGTGCGGATGAATCGGGGCGCATGGTGCCCAAGATTATCCGCAGCGGTGCGGCTGTCGTCGTATTGCCGCTGCCGGAGGCAACCTGGTATCTGGATGCAAAGGCGGGCGAAATCGGCCTGCTTAAACTGGCTCAGAACCCGCAACAAATCGCGCAATTGCTGAGCATGCCGCCGCTTCGGGAAATCGACGTCCCGGTGGTGTCCGAGATGCTGCGTGAAATGGTGCCCGATCTGCCTGCTCCTACCACCACCCGCTTGCGCGCGCTGGAGGCATCAATTGTGCCGATACTGCGGCTGGATACCTCATTGCCTGCCTATATGGGACGTTTTCGCGGCTACGGCTTCGGCACTCAGGTGCGGGATTGGGCTTGCGTGGAATTCCGTTACGGCGAGGCTGTGCTGTCGCCTGATCATCCCGGCGAATTTGTCTCCTTGCAAAACGGCGAGACCGTGCGCGTGGTGCGCGATCTGAAGATGGAGCAGCGTTTTATTCAGTCGCTTGGCCGTTACGGTCTGGAAGAGATGTCGCGTTTCGGCATGGCAGGATCTATTCCGGATCAGACCATGTATGGTCTGGAAAGCGAGAAGGCCTGGCCGCAGTTCATGAAGCTGGCGCTAGCTGAAATGAAGACGGCAGGCTGGGAGATCGTCATTCCTCAGGGCTTCCGCCACCATGTGCTGGAAGTGGAGGCCTGGGTTGGCGAATTCGACGAACAGGAAGACGGCTGGTTCAGTCTGAATATGGGCATCGTGGTCAACGGTCAGCGTCTGGCATTAGCGCCGATGCTGCACGAGTTGTTCAAGGTTGATCAGCGCTGGCTGGATGCGATTCTGCTGGACAGGATGAAGGATGACGAGCCGATCGAGTTGCAGTTGCCCGAAGGCGGCGCGGTGCGCGTGCCGGCCGAACGCATTAAACCACTGGCGCGCACGTTGATCGAATTGTTCGATGGCAAAGCGACCGGTGAGGAGATACGCCTGTCCCGTTACGACGTGGCGCGCATCGATGCGCTGGCCGGTATGGAGCGCTGGCAGTTCAAGGGCGTGGATGCGGTGGCGAGTCTGGCTGAAAAACTCAAGAATACCTCGGGGATTCAGGCTGTCGAGCCGCCGGAGGGCTTCGCGCTGCAACTGCGCCACTATCAGATGGAAGGCTTAGCCTGGCTGCAATTTCTGCGCGAACAGGGGCTGGCAGGCATCCTGGCGGATGACATGGGCTTGGGGAAAACCGCCCAGACGCTGGCGCACCTGCTGCTGGAGAAGCAATCGGGGCGTATGGACAGACCTTCCCTGGTTGTTTTGCCTACCTCACTGATTTTTAACTGGAAAAGAGAAGCTGAACGCTTCGCGCCCGAGCTCAAGATGTTGTCCTTGCATGGTAAGGAGCGCGCCGAGCATTTTCCGCTGATAGCCTCACACGATGTGATTCTCACCACGTATCCTCTGTTGTGGCGGGATGAGGCCGCCTTGCTGGAACACAACTATCATCTGTTGATACTGGATGAGGCTCAAACGGTAAAGAATGTTTCCAGTCAGGCAGCCCAAGTGGTGCGCCGACTGAATGCAAGGCACCGACTGTGTCTGACCGGCACGCCGCTTGAGAACCATCTGGGTG
>JBBRBS010000039.1:0-13793 GCA_038205615.1 Burkholderiales bacterium
GGATCGACCAGGCCGCGCACCAGACGGTGGCTGCAATCGCCAGAATGATTGAAATAGCCAGAAACGGCCACCCCTCGCGGGCGATGATAGGATGAGGATAGTTAGTCATATAGTCGCAAGTTATTAGTCGCTAGTCGTTAGTCGAAAGCAAAGTACTGAGCCTTACTTACCATTAACGCTAGCGACTACTTTGAATCGTTAGTCAATAGCGCTAGTCGTTAGTTTAACTCACTACTAACGACTAACGTCCAACGACTGCTTTTTAGTTCTTCGATTGATCGACCAGCTTGTTCTTGCCGATCCAGGGCATCATCGCACGCAGTTGACCGCCGACCACTTCGATCGGATGTACCGCGTTCAGACGGCGACGTGCGGTCATTTCCGGATAGTTGGTGCGACCTTCCAGGATGAACTGCTTGGCATAATTGCCGTTCTGGATGTTGGTCAGACATTCCTTCATCGCTGCGCGCGCCTGATCGCCGATCACGCGGTGACCTGTAACGTATTCGCCGTATTCCGCATTATTGGAAATAGAGTAGTTCATGTTAGCGATGCCGCCTTCGTACATCAGGTCGACGATCAGTTTCAGTTCGTGCAGGCACTCGAAATACGCCATTTCAGGTGCATAACCCGCTTCAGTCAGCGTCTCAAACCCGGCTTTAACCAGTTCAACCGCACCACCGCACAACACAGCCTGTTCGCCGAACAAGTCGGTTTCAGTCTCTTCACGGAAGTTGGTTTCGATTACGCCACCCTTGGTGCCGCCATTGGCTGCAGCATAAGACAACGCGATATCGCGAGCCTTGCCTGACTTGTCCTGAAATACTGCGATCAGACTTGGTACGCCGCCGCCCTTCAGGTATTCGGAACGCACGGTGTGGCCGGGGCCCTTAGGGGCGATCATGATGACGTCCACATCGGCTCTTGGCACGACCTGGTTGTAATGCACGTTAAAACCGTGAGCAAATGCCAAAGCTGCGCCAGCCTTCATGTGAGGCGCGATATCGCGGTGGTAAACCTCAGGAATCGTTTCATCCGGCAACAGGATCATCACGACATCAGCGGCAGCTACCGCGACAGCCACTTCAGCCACATTCAGACCGGCAGCTTGTGCCTTGGCCCAGGACGCGCCGTCGCGACGCAAACCAACGGTCACATTCACACCGGAGTCACGCAGGTTTTGTGCATGCGCGTGGCCTTGTGAGCCGTAACCCACGATGGTGACTTGTTTGCCCTTGATCAATGACAGGTCTGCATCTTTATCGTAAAAAACTTTCATGTTGCCCTCTTCAAAAATTAAAAATTAGTTGTTAGTAGAAAGTCGATCGTCATTAGTTTTCGTTGTCCGCTGCGCGGGTTTAACCATAAACTAACGTCTAGCGTCTAGCGTCTGTTTCTGTGCTACAAGCTTAAAATCCGGTTGCCGCGCCCGATTCCGGAAGCGCCGGTACGTACCGTTTCCAGAATCAAATCACGGCCAATTGCATCGATGAAACTGTCCAGCTTGACTCGACTGCCCGTCAATTCGATCGTGTAAGTGTGGTCCGACACATCCAGAATACGCCCGCGAAAAATATCCGTCAGACGCTTCAGTTCTTCACGGTCATCGCCCTCGGCACGCAACTTGACCAGCATCAGTTCACGCTCGATATGCTCACCTTCACTCAAGTCCATCACGGATACCACATCGATCAGTTTGTTGAGCTGCTTGGTGATCTGCTCGATGATCGCATCCGAACCGCTTGTGACGATGGTCATGCGCGACAAGCTTGCATCTTCTGTGGGCGCCACGGTCAACGACTCGATATTATAACCGCGCGCCGAGAATAATCCTGCCACACGCGACAAGGCACCCGCTTCGTTTTCCATCAACAAGGAAATAATATGACGCATTACAAATCCTCCGACAGAACGACTTCAGACAAACCCTTGCCGCCTGGCACCATAGGGAACACATTTTCAGTAGGATCGGTGCGAAAATCCATGAACACCAGATCGTTCTTGCGAGACAAGGCCTCGATGATCGCAGGCTCTACATCGGCGGGCTTATCGATACGGATACCGATGTGACCATAGGCTTCAGCCACCTTGACAAAATCCGGCAATGCATCCATGTAGGACTCCGAAAAACGGTTGCCGTGGAAAAACTCCTGCCACTGGCGAACCATACCCAGATACCCGTTATTCAGCGACAGCACTTTGATCGGCAAGTGGTATTGCTTGCAGGTAGACAGCTCCTGAATATTCATCTGGATACTGCCCTCACCGGTTATACAAGCCACGGTCTCGCCCGGATGCTTAAGCTGCACACCCATTGCCGCAGGCAGTCCGAATCCCATCGTACCCAGGCCGCCGGAGTTAATCCAGCGACGCGGATGGTTGAACTTGTAATATTGTGCGGCCCACATCTGGTGCTGCCCCACGTCGGAGGTAACGAACGCATCGCCCCCGGTGAGCCTGTGCAGCGTTTCGACCACGAATTGCGGCTTGATGATGTCAGTCGAATTCTTGTAGCGCAATCCGCCGCCTGTCACACGCCACTCTTCAATCTGGCGCCACCATGTCGCCATATCGTCCACATCCGGCTTTTGACGGCTGCTACGCAACACCGTCAGCAATTCATCCAGCACCAGCTTCAGATCGCCCACGATCGGCACATCTACCTTGACGCGCTTGGCGATCGAAGAAGGATCGATGTCAATGTGGATGATTTTGCGCGGCACCTGTGCAAAGTGCTCGACGTTGCCGATCACGCGGTCATCAAAACGCGCGCCGATCGCCACCAGCACATCGCAATGCTGCATCGCCATGTTGGCTTCATACGTACCGTGCATGCCCAGCATGCCGACGAACTGATTGTCGTTAGCAGGAAAGCCGCCCAAACCCATCAGGGTATTGGTGCACGGAAAACCCAGCAGGCGCACCAGATCGGTCAATTGACGTGACGAATCGGACAACACTACGCCGCCGCCTGCATACACCATCGGCCGCTTGGCCTCCAGCAACATCTGGGCAGCCTGCCTGATCTGCTGGCTGTCACCCTTGCCCTGCGGATGATAGGAGCGAATCGCTACGCTGGCAGGATAGACAAACTCGGTCTTGTGCGCGGATACGTCTTTGGGAATATCCACCAGCACCGGGCCGGGACGTCCCGACTTGGCCAGATAAAAAGCCTTTTTGATGGTCGACGCGATGTCTTTGACGTCCTTGACCAGAAAATTATGCTTCACGCACGGACGCGTAATGCCGACCGCATCGACTTCCTGAAACGCATCTTCGCCGATCGCGAAGGTCGGCACCTGACCGCTGATGACCACCATCGGAATGGAGTCCATATAGGCGGTCGCAATGCCGGTCACCGCATTGGTCAGTCCCGGGCCCGAGGTGACAAGCGCCACACCGACCTTATCGGATGAGCGCGCATAGCCGTCAGCAGCATGGACGGCAGCCTGTTCATGGCGCACCAGAATATGCTTGACCTTGTCCTGCTGAAAAAGCGCGTCGTAAATGTGCAGTACCGCACCGCCCGGGTAACCGAATAAATATTCGACCCCTTCCTCCTGCAAACAACGGATGGTTATTTCCGCGCCGGTCATTTCCATGACAAACACCCTATGATTAATTCAAAAGAACTGCGTAAGATAATGCCAAGCTGACTTTTGGTCAACCACCTGTCGCATATATCCGCATCATTTTTGCCAGAATGCAACACAATTTGCTACTATTCACACTCAGGAACGCAAGGAGCGACAACTGGCAACTCAAGCAGAATTAAGCCAATTTCTCAGCCGCATCGAGCGCCGCGCCTACAAACACGCCGCGTTTGCGATGCACGACAGTCACACGGCGCTGGATGTAGTCCAGGACGCAATGATCAAGTTGGCGGAAAAGTATGGCGACAAGCCGTGCGAAGAACTGCCGCTGTTATTCCATCGCATTTTGCAAAATACGATCCGCGATCACTGCCGGCGTCAAAAAGTCCGCTCGAACTGGACCACGCTTTTTTCTGCCTTTGGCTCAAAAAGTGCGGAGGAAGAATTTGACCCGCTGGATGTACTCGAAGACAGCGACAATCAAAGCATTCCTGCAGCCCCCGATGCTTCATTCGTGCAAAAACAAACCATCGCCCTGATCGAACAGGCGTTAAGTAATTTGCCGCTACGTCAACGCGAAGCCTTCCTGCTGCGTTACTGGGAAGGACTTGATACAGCCGAGACTGCAAAAGCCATGGGCTGCACTGAAGGCAGTGTAAAAACTCACTGCTCGAGAGCAAACCATGCGCTGGCCACTGCGCTCAAAGCAATAGGAGTAGAACTGCCATGAAAAAATATTCGCAACACATCAATCACCAGCACATCGCGAAGCTGCTCACACACGGCACCGAGCAGCTGGATCAGGACATCGTATCCGCTCTTCGTCAGGCGCGCACAGTCGCGCTGCAAAAACAACGAATACACGAACCGGTGTTCTCGCTGAGCGCGATCGGTCATCGCGCGCACATCCCGCACACCACAAGCCAATGGGTGGCAACCGGCATCCTGCTCGCGGCCATCATCGTCGGCGCAATCGGATATTGGCAAAACACGCAAGTTCCCGTGGACCTTGAAATCCTGACCGATGATCTGCCCATCGAAGTTTTTGTGGATCAGCATGAATAGACTACTTGCCGCCGTTGCACTCTGCTGCGCACTGAATGTGCAACTGGCGACAGCCTCACCCGAACCTTGGCTCACCCTTCCGCCGGCAGAGCGTGAAGCGTTGGCGCCCCTTTATCCGCTCTGGAACAAACTGCCGGAAACGCAGCAGCACAATTTGCGGCGTCTCGCTCAGCACTATCCACAACTCAACAGGGATGAAAAAAACCGTTTCCTGAGCCGTCTGGCAACCTGGGCTCAGCTCACGCCTGCCCAGCGTCAGGCAGCACGCGAAAAATACCGGGCATTCAGCCAGGTTCCCCCGGAAAAACGCGAGCAAGTCAAACAGATGGTCAGACAAAGCCAGGCGATGAAAGCGCAACAACCTGCCAGCGCCGTCGTGCCTGCACCGGTTAGCGCACCCATTGCGACTCTAGCGCCTGCCACCTGAGACGAACCCACCGCACAGAGCGGTTTGCTTGCAACATCCACTTTCCTTGACTGCAAAACACTCATGGCATGTATAATGCCGCTGCCCTGCGTAAAACCAATCAGCGCAGCGGTCTCTTACCAACTCCCGATCTCTTCGATCACATATTTCGTCTGCCCCGATTGGTGCCGCTTATACTTTAAGCGTCAGGCCGTCGCAGGAGCCATGCTTTGCCAAATACTATTACCGTTTCACCCGTTACTTTTGCCAGTCTGAATCTGGCCGAACCCCTGATGCGCGCCATCAACGATGCCGGCTACACGCATCCCACCCCGGTACAGGCACAGGCTATTCCGCTGGTTCTGGCAGGCGGCGACTTGCTGGCCGGCGCACAGACAGGAACAGGCAAGACCGCCGGCTTTACGCTGCCGGTCCTGCATTTGCTTAACGCAAAGCCTGCCGCGAATCCACGCGCAGGCGCTCCGCGCTGCCTGATTCTGACCCCGACTCGCGAACTCGCAGCCCAGGTTGAAGAGTCGGTACAGGCCTACGGCAAGTATCTCCCCTTCAAATCCCTGGTGATGTTCGGCGGCGTAAACATCAATCCGCAGATCAAGGCATTGCGTAGTCAAGTGGACATCCTGGTGGCAACACCGGGACGCCTGCTCGATCACCTTAGCCAGAAGACGCTGGATCTGTCCTCCGTGGAAATCCTGATTCTGGACGAAGCCGACCGCATGCTGGACATGGGTTTCATCCGCGACATCAAGAAGATCCTCGCGCTGTTGCCTAAGAAACGCCAGAATCTGCTGTTTTCGGCGACCTTCTCCGAGGAGATCAAGACCTTATCCGACGGGCTGTTGAACAACCCCGGCTTCGTCGAAGTCGCACGCCGCAACACCACCTCGGAACTGGTCACGCAAAGCGTGCACATGATCGCGCAAAAACTGAAAAGCCATCTGCTTTCGCACCTGATCAAGCACAACGACTGGAAACAGGTACTGGTGTTTACTCGCACCAAGCACGGCGCGAACCGTCTTGCCGAAAAGCTGAACGCAGACGGCATTCCTGCCGCCGCGATTCACGGCAACAAGAGCCAGTCGGCGCGTACTAAAGCCCTGGCGCAATTCAAGGACGGCACGATGCCGGTACTGGTTGCGACCGACATCGCCGCACGGGGTCTGGACATCGACATGTTGCCTCACGTCGTGAATTTCGAATTGCCGAACGTGCCTGAAGACTACGTACACCGCATCGGTCGTACCGGTCGCGCGGGCAGCAGTGGCGCTGCGATCTCACTGGTTGACAGCGAAGAAATGCAGCACCTGAAGGACATCGAACGCCTGATCAAGACCCAGATTCCAAGGGTGTCCATCGACAGCTTCGTGCCGCCAACACACATTCCGGCTGAAGCCCCTCGTCCTCCTCGCCCGCAGCACGGCCAGAAACGTCACAGCAACACGACAGCCGGCAATCGCCCGCCTCGCGAAGGACAAGCACCAAGCAGCAATCGTCCGCCACGCGAAGGACAAGCCCCACGCAATCCTGATGCAGCCAGACCTCGCCAGCCACGCGATCCACAAGCACGGGATCAACGCAGCCAGCAACCATCGGGACAACCTCGCACCGGACAACCAGCAGCAAGACCGCGCCCAGCGCAGCCAGCAGAAAAACTGTTGTCTGAAGCTGCGCGCCATCAGGCGATGCCTCAACCCGCGCTGTTCTCACCGAGACCTGCTGCAAGACGCGGAAAATAACTAGTCGCTAGTCGATTGCAACATTTTGATTTTATTTAATTATTAGAGGATGTTGATTCTTGCAGTGTCATTGCAGGAATCAACAAAAATTTCCCATGGCAAAAACAAATTACACCTTCGAAAAACGGCAGAAAGAATTAGCCAAGCAAAAGAAACAAGCCGATAAGCTCCTGAAGAAAAATGCATCGAAAGAAGAGCAGCCTCAGGATGAACAGGGTCAGGACGAACTGCCTGACTCACCTGCTGGCGAGAACACCGTCGCGCAGTAAGTCCCAGCAAGAACGTCAATGTAATTTTGCATTCTGAACAAACTGCTGCTGCGCGTCGCGCAGCAGCAGTTTTGCTTTCACCACCCCCTGCTTACGACCATCCTCGGCGGGGCACGTCGGACTCAAGCGCGCCTGCTGCGCTTCACCCCTCAGTAGTATTCAGAACAAACTTATTAACGCCCCAGGCGAATTGCCTAACTACCGGCAAATACATAGGCCGTTCGGCATATTGACGCCCTCACCCAACGAGGTGAGACTGCCACAAAGTTCAACGCCATCATCAAATCCCGATCCAAACCAGCCCAAAAGTGTGTTTCATAAGTTACCAACCGCGCGCGCAAAGATCATTCAAGCAATTGATATTACACATGTTTTTATTAAAAATAGAGCAATCACATATCAAACTAAAACATTGAATTGGTGATCGTGGGCTACGTAACGTAACGTTAGGCCTTTCCATCTTCCCGCAATTCTCACAGGAGACTTCGATGATTTTCGACATGAATAACCAAGAATCAAACGCTCTGTTAAACCAATGGCAATCCGCAACGAAAGAAACAGATTCATTGATTCTTGAGTTCAGTGCGGCGATAAAGGCAGGCTGGCTTGACACCTCCAGCGCTACACAGCTATCCGAGCGCATGATGGTCGCGAATAACAAAGCTATGGATATTTTGGATCAGCTCCAGAAACACCGACTTGACGAGTGATTGAATCAATCAAATCGTCAAATTGCTTCACGTTTGCCAATCCTTTCTCTTCGGTCCACATCACGGTTCCGTCGCTAGCCCCATGTCTTCGCAACACTTTGCAGCCGTCTCGTCGCGCATCGCTTTAACGCGTGAAATCAGGTCTTTCCAGAAATCATTCATGTCATCTCCTCGTCTGTAAAAAGGCACGCCCCATCACTCCACCGGATCTACGCGATAAAGCCGTGCAGCGTCCCTGACCTTGAACGTTATGGTCATAGGGTCAGACTCGAATTCCCATTGCAAGTAATTTGGCTGGTTCTATTTACGATAGCCAGTAGATGCTAATTTTTTTGATGCGCGTCATGCGTACCGCCCCCATCCCCTGTGCGCCGCCGAAGATACTCGCAAACAAACGGTGGAGTTAGGCGAAAACGTGTTGCAATGCGAAGCATCGCAACAGTTTCGGCGAATCAAATAACACATAAGTTTGCTGAGCCAACACTGTATTGAGCAGTCGCGTAGTGCGAGTTCCGCAGCCGCCTGACCAGTCGAGCAACGGAGGGCACCCCGAAGGGGCGGCAAACCGGGGCGGCGTTTCTTTAGTTGCTTTCTTTGGCCGGGCAAAGAAAGCAACCGGCTGCGGGGCCGCCCCCCGCTTGGCCCAACGGCTAGCTCACATCGAGTGGCAGCCCTGCCACCGGCTAAAAATCACCCCTCCCTGTTTCGCATGTGATCGGCGACCTTGGTAAATGCGTCAGATAGCTCCAGCCTCAACGCCGCGTCTTCCACCACCTCATTCAAGGCCTGATTCATGCACAGCATCCACTGATCGCGTTCGGCATCGCCTATCGCAAACGGCAGATGGCGGCGGCGCAGCATCGGGTGACCATACTCTTCGACGAACAGCTGCGGTCCGCCCATCCAGCCGGACAGAAATTTGAACAACTTGTCGTTGGCGCTTTGCAAATTCTCGGCATGCAACTTGCGGATGCCATATGCCTCCGGCAGACCGTCCATCAGCTCATAGAATCGACGAACCAGCTCGCGGACTTTTTCCGCTCCGCCGATGCGTTGATAGTGTGTTGTTTGATCCGCTTGCATAGTTACCACTCCCTGAATGAAAAACCCAACCCGAACGTGGTTTGGCGGTGATTATAGTCAATCAGACTCTCACCATAACCCGATGTGACTTGCGCATGCAGCCGTGCCGCATTGCCCAGCGCGACCGGCAACGACCAGTCGAACTGAACGAAGCCGCGATTTTGTCTGAGGCGCAGATTATTGCGCAGCAAGAGGACGGCGGCTTGCGATTTATCGGCCGGCTCCCAGCGCGCGACCATATCAGCCAGACCGATATAAGCGGTCAGGTCTGGATTGTCGTCTTTCAACGAATTCTCCGGCAGCCGGTACCAGGCCCGTGCCAGAATAGACGTGCTGTTATTCCACTCCCATCCGCCCTGCGCATAGACGCGGTTCCAGCTTCGCGACTCCGGTACGCGATGCCCATTCGACTGGTGCGCAAAACCCAGATTGACCAGTTTCAATCCGGAATCATTGCCCGTCCCGAAAGTCGCGATCAGCTCCGGCTCATAATTGGTTTCGCGGAACGGCGAGGAATTGCGTGCGTTGAGCAACTGCCAACTGGATTGCTGCGTATAAGCCCCCCACACACGCAAGGTCTTGAAATCCAGGATATTGATATCCTTCTGACTGCCGATATCCGCCTTGAAACTGAACTGGAATTTGGCTTCCTGCGGATCGAGGTCATTGGATATGAGCGTACTGTGACCGGCAGCGGGCGAGGTGGGCAGATTATTTATGCTGTTGGTTTTCCTGATCAGCAGATAGCTTTGCCGGTGCGGCGCAAGACGCCCCAGCTTACTTTCATCACGGCTAGTCCGGTCATCCAGGTTCCAGGCACGGGTCAGATAGGATCGCGCAGCCTTGGGCCGCGGCAATATAACCGGCACAGCGTCATCATCTTCTTGCGAACTGACATCAGGCAGCAGAATCACGGGTTGTGCCGCCGCCGCGTTATCGAAACATTTCAGACGCTCTGCAGCGTCAGACGGGAATTTTTTGGCACATTGCGCAAAAGTCTCGGAGACTGCCAAAGCGGGCTGAGCCAGAGCAAAGCACGACAGAACACTCGCCAATAAGCTGAATTTATTAGTATTTTTCATAATGCAAATTTATTTATGATAATGGGAAACGCGCCAGAACCTGATAACCCGCACCACCGGGCATCGATTGTAGCAACACAAACTCGCGGATGTTCCAGCGAACCCGCGGCATCTCGGGCAGCGCATCATCGCTCCAGTGCGCATTGCGCAACAGTGTGACATGCGGCTTGTAATCACGCTGATCGAATTTGAAACGATGCGCAATTAAATGCCGCTCAAGCTCGCTCACCAGGTGTACCAGTTGCTGCGGCACGACACCAGGCGCAGCATACAGGATATGGTTGTGCCCCCAATAACGCGCCTGATCGAAACACAATTCAAAACGCGCAGCAGCCACTTCTTCTGCTGCCAGTTTCAGCGCTTCCAGACGCACCGGCTCGAGTTCACCTATAAAAACCAACGTGGCATGCAACGTTAAAGGGATCATCATCCGCCCGCCGCACAAGCCTTGCAACGTGACTAGCCAGTATTCAAGCGCGCGACGCTCAGCGCCTGTTGGCCAAAGTGCAAAAAAGACGCGTACCGTATCCATAATGACTGCTATTTTATCCGCAATCAGGTCAGGGTCGAGCGGAACGCTGCAATAAGGTAAAATACGCGCCAGACAACTCATGGCAACCTGATCCCGACATTCACGCGCAAGCGGTGTGACGATTTTTAGTGGTTGCCGCAAGGAATATCATGACCGTGCGTTTACGTGAAATCCCCTACAACTACACCTCGTTTTCCGACCGGGAAATCGTGCAGCGACTGCTGGGCAGCGAGGCATGGGACATCATCAATACGTTGAGAGGCGAACGTCGCACCGGACGCTCCGCACAAATGCTCTACGAGGTGCTGGGCGATATCTGGGTCGTGACGCGCAATCCCTACTTGCAGGATGACTTGCTCGGCAACAAAAAACGGCGCGGTGCGTTGATCGACGCGCTGCATCACCGTCTGAACGCGATTGAAGATCGCCGCCAGGACAACCAAATCGTCAAGCGCTTGCTGGAACTCGCGCGCATCGCGGTAAACCAGTTTTCTGACGAGTTCGAGACGACCCTGCAGCTGCGCAAACGCGCACAGCGCGAACTCGGCAGACACACCCGCTCGGATAACATCCAGTTCGACGGACTGGCGCGCGTCTCCCACGTGACCGATGCGACCGACTGGCGCGTTGAATATCCGTTCGTCGTATTGCATCCCGATACGGAACAGGAAATCGCAACGCTGGTGCGCACCTGCATCGCATTAGGGTTGACCATCGTACCTCGCGGCGGTGGCACCGGCTATACCGGCGGCGCGGTGCTGCTGGACAAATTTTCGGCGGTCATCAACACCGAGAAGCTGGACAAGATTTCCGCCATCGAGCCGCTCGTCTTGCCGGGTCTGACCGAATCCTACGCCACCATCCATTGCGGCGCGGGAGTCGTGACTCGCCGGGTGATGGAAGCTGCGGAAAACAACGGTCTGGTCTTCGCGGTCGATCCCACTTCGGCGGACGCCTCCTGCATCGGCGGCAACGTGTCGATGAACGCAGGCGGCAAGAAGGCTGTTCTGTGGGGGACCGCGCTGGACAACCTGGCCTCATGGCGCATGGTGACACCCGACGGTCTGTGGATGGAGGTCGAGCGCCTGAACCACAATCTGGGCAAGATCCACGATGTCGCCAGCACCAGTTTTTCCATCAATCGTTTTGAAGCGGATGGCAAGACGCCCCATGGCGCGCCGGAAATCCTGACGATCCCGGGCAACGCATTCCGCAAGACAGGCCTGGGCAAGGACGTGACCGACAAGTTCCTGTCAGGCCTTCCCGGCATTCAGAAGGAAGGATGCGACGGCATCATCACGTCGGCGCGCTTCATCCTGCACCGCGCCCACACCCATACCCGCACCGTTTGTCTGGAGTTTTTCGGTCAGGTAAAGGAAGCCGTGCCGGCCATTGTCGAAATCACCGAACTGTTCAATAAGAGCAACGCCGCCACCCGCAGCATGCCGCTCACCACTTCTCCGGTTTTTCTGGCGGGCTTGGAACATCTGGACGAGCGCTACCTGAAGGCGGTGGGCTATGCCACCAAATCCCGTCGCGGCACACGCCCCAAGATGGTGCTGGTGGCCGACGTGGTCAGCGATGACGCCGATGCAGCAGCTACGGCCGCCTCGGAAATCGTGCGCCTGGCCAATCTGCGCCACGGCGAAGGTTTTATCGCCGTCTCTGCCGATGCACGCAAGAAATTCTGGCTCGACCGGGCGCGTACCGCCGCCATCGCCAAGCATACCAACGCCTTCAAGATCAACGAAGACGTAGTCATCCCGCTGCCGCGCATGGGCGACTACTGCGATGGCGTGGAGCGCATCAACATTGAACTGTCGCTGCACAACAAGCTCAAGTTCCTGGATGCTTTAGATGAGTTTTTCGCTGGCAGCTTGCCGCTGTACTATCAGGACGACAAACAACTGGGCGATGCTGAATTGCTCGGCAACCGAGCACAGGACGCCCAGAAATTACTGGCAGCCGTGCGTACCCGCTGGGAATGGTTGAGAGACAATCTGGATTCAGCCAGTAGCGAATTGCCCGTAGCAAGCAGCAACACCCAAGCTACAGGCTACCCGCTAGCAGCGACCAGCTCCGTCTTCGAAGCCCTGCAGGATCATACGATCCGCGCATCGTGGAAACAGGAATTGCGCGATCCGTTACGCCACCTGTTCAGCGGCGGCACCTATCAGCCCGTGCTCGACCGATGCACCGCAATCCATCAGCAGGTACTCAAGGGCCGTGTGTTCGTCGCGCTGCACATGCACGCGGGCGATGGTAACGTACACACCAACATCCCGGTCAATTCGGACAATTACGAGATGTTGCAACAGGCCTACCGCGCGGTGGATCGCATCATGCAGCTGTCGAAGGATCTGGGCGGCGTGATTTCCGGCGAGCACGGCATCGGCATCACCAAGTACGATTACCTCGAAGCAGATGAAATCGCGCCGTTCATCGCCTACAAACAGCGTGTCGATCCGGAAGGACGCTTCAACAAGGGCAAACTGCTGCCGGGCAGCAACCTCGATCGCGCCTACACCCCCAGCTTCAACCTGATGGAACTGGAGAGCCTGATTCTTGAAAAAAGCGAACTGGGCGAGATTGCCGATTCGATCAAGGACTGCCTGCGTTGCGGCAAGTGCAAGCCGGTGTGCACAACCCACGTGCCGCGCGCCAATCTGCTGTATTCGCCGCGTAACAAGATCCTGGCCACCTCCTTGCTGATCGAAGCCTTCCTGTATGAAGAGCAGACGCGGCGCGGGATTTCCATCCAGCATTTCGACGAATTCAACGATGTGGCCGACCATTGCACGATATGCCACAAGTGCCTGAATCCTTGTCCTGTCAACATCGACTTCGGCGATGTGTCGATGGCGATGCGCAACTTCCTGCGCAAACAGGGAAAGAAGAAATTCAACCCGATTGCCGCCGCGTCGATGCTGTACCTGAACACCACCGATCCTGCCACGATCAAGCTGATGCGTAAGGTCATGATTGAGTGGTCATACAAGGCGCAGCGCATCGGGTACCAGATCGGCCGTCGCCTGGGGCTGTTCAAAAAACAGCTTGCCCATCCGCCAGCGACCGTCGGCAGTCCGACGATACAAGCCCGCGTGATTCACTTCATCAACAAGCCGATGCCGGGCAACCTGCCCAAGAAGACTTCGCGCGCGCTGCTGGACATCGAAGACAACAGCGTAATACCGATCATCCGCAATCCCAACCGCTCGAGCGAAGAGTCTGAGGCGGTGTTTTACTTCCCCGGTTGCGGCTCGGAACGCCTGTTCGGCCAGGTGGGTCTGGCCACG
>JBBRBS010000040.1:0-13700 GCA_038205615.1 Burkholderiales bacterium
ACCCTTCCCAGTCATCGATACTCTTGTCATCCAGCGGCGTGATGAACGGATTGATCAGCACCGTTTCAGGAACTGTGTCGGCATCGGGATAACGCGAGGCGCTCCCCTCCTGATCCGACGGAGGCGCGCCGAAGATCACCACGCGCAGCCCCACCCCGATTTGCGGCGCGGCCAACCCGGCGCCATTCAACGCCTGCATGGTGTCACGCATATCCTGCAACAATTCAGTCAGGCCCGAAAAATCGCTGACGGGCTCGGCCATCTGCAACAGTCGCGCGTCGCCCATACGCAAAACCTGCCTTATGGTCATCGCGACTCCTCCGCACATACATGCTCGAGTATCGCGCGTACCCGCACCATTGCCCCCTTCGCGGTCGCATTGACGCCTTCCATGTTGATACTCGACTGACTGTCGCCGCGTCCCGCAGCGTAATTCGCCACCACCGCGATCGTCGCGTAGTTCAGACCTAACTCCCGCGCCAGTGCGGTTTCCGGCATACCGGTCATGCCAACCATATCCGCCCCGTCGCGTTCATAGCGGTTCACTTCGGCGATGCTGTCCAGACGCGGACCCGGCGTCGCCGCATAGACTCCGCCGTCCAGGCAAGGTTGTTGCACTTGCGCTGCGCTGTTCAACAGGCGCGCGCGAAACTGACGGGAATAGGGCCAGGTGAAATCGATGTTGCTGTAACTCTTGTTGCGCGTATCGAAGAACGTCGCATCACGTCCATGCGTGTAATCGATGATCTGGTCAGGTAAAACAAGTGTGCCCGGCGTCAAATCCGCGCGTATACCGCCGACCGTTGCGACCGAGACGACGTCGCTCACGCCCTGTTCGCGCAAGGCCCACAAGTTCGCGCGGTAATTCACCAGATGTGGCGGAATGGTGTGGCCATAGCCGTGACGTGCCAGAAAGATCACCTCACACTGATTGAGTATGCCGAACAAAAATGCACAGGAAGGCTCGCCAAAAGGCGTGCGCATCACCTGCCGGTGAGTAATTTTCAGATTCGCCAGTTCCGTCAGGCCGCGACCGCCTATGATTGCCAACATAAATATTCTTCCTCTGCTTACCACTAACGACTAATGACTTCCTACTAGCTACTAGCTACTGTTTTACAGCGTAAATCGCAGGCAGATTGCGCCACGCACCTTCGATATCCATGCCATAGCCGAACACGAAACGATCCGGCACAGCGAGTCCGACGAAGTCGGCATGAACCGGTTTGGGCCTGCCATGCTGCTTATCGGCAAACACCGCGCTGTAACAGCGCTGGGCGCCGAGCGCCATGACCCGTTCCTGCAACGCGGCCAGCGTATGCCCCTCATCCAGAATATCGTCGACCAGCAATACGACACGCCCCCGCACCGACTCATGCGGCGCCACCTTCCAGTGCATGGCGCCACCTTCGCGCGAGTCGCCATAACGCGACACATGCACATAATCGAAATCAAGCGGAAAGTTGAGCAGCGGTAACAGTTGGCCGGAAAACACCACCGCCCCGCCCATCACCGACAACAGCAGCGGGTGCGCATCTGCCAGCGCGCCGTTTATTTGCTGCGCGACCTTGTGCAGTGCGGCCTGCACCTGTTCCGCCGGATACAACAATTCTGCCTGTTGCAAAATGTCCCGGGCACGCTGAATGTTCATGGCAGCAGGTATGAAAATAACATTTACTTCAGACTGCGCAGATAGGCTGAAAACTCATCTTTCACCTCCGGGTGCTCCAACCCAAGTGCTACGGTTGCTTTCAGGTAGCCCAGTTTGGAGCCGCAATCGTAGCGCGTCCCCTGATAGCGAAAGGCCAGCACCCGCTCCTCTTCGATCAGTGCGGAAATCGCATCGGTCAGCTGTATTTCCCCGCCTGCACCGGGTCTGACGTTTTGCAGATGATGGAAAATGCGCGGGGTCAGGATATAGCGTCCCACCACAGCCAGCGTCGAGGGCGCCTCTTCCGGATCCGGCTTCTCGACGATGCCGTTCACCTGTTCCAGCTCCGCATTCATCCTCATGCTGCTGACGATACCGTATTGCCGGGTCTGTTCACGCGGCACATCCTGCACGCCCAGCACCGAACTATGCTGTTGTTCAAACACGCTGGTCATCTGCCGCGTGACCGAGTCATCGCCCACCATCAAATCATCCGCGAGGATGACCGCAAAAGGTTCATCGTTCACGACAGGCCGCGCACAGAGCACCGCATGCCCTAATCCCAACGGCTCGGATTGGCGGATAAAAATACAGTTGATCCCCTCCGGGATCACTTCCCGCGTAATGCGCAACAATTCAAGCTTGCCGCGCTTCTCAAGCTCGGCCTCCAGCTCGTAAGCCGTGTCGAAATGATCCTCGATGGAACGCTTGTTGCGCCCGGTAATGAAAATCATATCGGTGATGCCGGCAGCGACGGCTTCTTCCACCGCGTACTGTATCAACGGCTTGTCCACGATCGCCATCATTTCCTTCGGGCTGGCCTTGGTGGCTGGTAAAAAACGACTGCCCATCCCTGCGACAGGAAACACCGCCTTGCGTATTACCTTCAATGGTCTAGTCATTATAAGCCCTTGATTAATAATATTAATTCATCTTCGTTAAGTACAGTGACGCCCAGCTCCCGGGCGCGGTCAAGCTTAGATCCGCTCTGTTCCCCCGCCACCACGTAATCTGTTTTTTTCGACACGCTGCCGCTGACCTTAGCGCCCAGCGCCTCAAGCGCTGCCTGTGCCTGCTGGCGGGACAGCGTTGCGAGTGTACCAGTCAAGACGAACGTTTTCCCGGTGAACGGCAATATTTTATCCGTTTTCGGTTCATACTCATCCCAATGAACCCCAAAGGCGCGCAGCTGTTCGATCACATCGCGGTTATGTGTTTCTGCAAAGAAGTCCGTCATGCTCGCAGCCACCACGGGCCCTACGTCCGGCACCTGCTGCAAACGCTCCATGTCGGCGGCAAGCAGGTTATCCAGTGAACCGAAGTATCCGGCTAAATCCTTCGCAGTCGCCTCACCGACATTGCGTATGCCCAGCGCGAAAATAAAACGTGCAAGCGTCGTGTGGCGGCTGTTGTCGATCGCATCGAGCAAATTGAGCGCTGATTTCTCACCCATGCGCGGCAGAGCGGTGATCCCGGACATGTCCAGCTTATACAAATCGGCAGGCGTGCTGACCAGATGCGCATCCACCAGCTGATCGACAAGTTTATCACCCAACCCGTCTATGTTCATCGCCCGGCGACCGGCGAAATGCAGCAAGGCTTGCTTGCGCTGTGCAGGACAAAACAAACCGCCGGTGCAACGCCACGCTGCCTCATCCGCTTCGCGCGTCACATGGGAGCCGCACACGGGGCAGGCCGCCGGCATTACAAACAGGCGCGCATCCGCCGGACGACGCTCTATGACCACCGCCGCCACCTCCGGAATCACGTCGCCTGCGCGGCGCACGATGACCGTATCGCCGATGCGCACGTCCTTACGGCGTATTTCATCTTCGTTGTGCAAGGTCGCATTGGTCACCGTCACACCGCCCACGAACACGGGCGCCAGGCGCGCGACAGGCGTCAGCGCACCGGTACGCCCGACTTGCACATCAATGCCCAGCAAGGTCGTCATCGCTTCTTCGGCGGGGAATTTATGCGCAATCGCAAAGCGTGGTGCGCGTGCGACAAAGCCTAACTGTTGCTGCTGCGACAGATCATTGACCTTGTACACCACGCCATCGATCGCAAAAGGCAATGTGGCGCGTTTTTCGCCTATCTCCCGGTAGAAGTTGAGCAAACCCTCGACTCCGCTGACCACCCGCCGTTCCTTTGCGACCGGCACGCCCCAAAGAGCTAACTGCGCCATCTGCTCGTCGTGGCGACCCGGCAAATCGACCCCCTCGCACAGGCCGACGCCGTAGGCATAAAAGCTCAAGCCGCGCGTGGCAGTGATGCGTGAATCTAACTGGCGCAGTGAACCTGCTGCTGCATTGCGCGGATTGACGAACTCTTTTTCGCCATTGGCGCGCTGTTGCTGATTCAGTTTCTCGAAGTCGCGTGTGAACATCAGCACTTCGCCGCGCACTTCAACATCGGCCACCAAATCTTCGCCGGCTGCATTATGTAAGCGCAACGGAATGGCGCGCACCGTACGCAAATTTTCCGTCACATCTTCACCGGCACTGCCGTCGCCGCGAGTGGCCCCCTTAACGAATAGCCCGTTGCGATAACTGAGATTGATCGCAAGCCCGTCGAACTTGAGTTCGACCGCATAATCAACTTCCTCAATGCCCAGCGCCTCGCGTATGCGTGCATCGAAGGCACGCACTTCATCGAAGCTGAAGGCGTTGTTGAGCGATAACATCGGCGTGCGGTGCGGCACCTCTGCAAAAGATTTCAGCGGCGCAGCACCTATCCGGTGAGTAGGCGAGTCAAGCGTCAGCAGTTCGGGATGCTCAGCTTCGAGAACTTGCAGTTCGCGGAACAGCTTGTCATAGTCCGCATCCGGGATAGTGGGGGCATCCAGCACGTAATAGCTGTAATTATGCTGTTCTATTTCACTGCGAAGCTGTGCAATGCGGGACGCAACTTCCATTAACGCAGGACTCGTACAGCGACGCCCCCTCGCCCGTGCACGGGAGAGGATTGAGGAGAGGGCATGGCGAAATGAAACATGTTTGACATGCCCATCAGGAGAATAACCGGCGTGCTTGCGCGCTACCCGGCACGAGGTTATTTTCACGCATTTTTGCTTCAACTTCGGTGATCTGAGCGCGGATACGTGCCAAACCGCTCTCCGTCAACTGTACACGGTGATCATCCACCAGATTGACCTGTAACTCGCGGGCCAGGGCATGCGCCATTTTCACCAGCAAATCGAAGCTTTCCGCAGGATTTGTCACGCGGGGGACATCGAGCATCAGCGTGATGCCTTGTGTGGTGAAATGCGCCAGCGTGTGATGCTGAAAAGGCTGGGTATCCTTGTTAATCAGGGTAATCAGGCTATTCCCCGCCGCGTCCGACAAGTGAAATGCGCCGTCCGATTCCAGTTTCAAACCCTGCAACGCGGCAGCCTCGTTGATTTTTTCGCCATTCAGCAAGCGCACACCGGGCGGCAGCAGATTAACGCCCACCATTTGATCCACCTCGGCACAGAGGGCATCGAGCACCTGCGCATTAGCCAGTGTGTCCTGAATATCGGGCACCGTCGCGTCGGCATCAATCTCCTTTGCGATGCCCATCACCAGATCGCGCAAGTCGCCCAGACGGGTCACGCTGATCACACCGCTTCTGTCCACCAATTGCAGCGCAATATTGAACTGTGAATAAAGTGTCTGGCTCTCTGCGATCACCCGTTCCCATTGCCGCGCACGCGCGATCAGGCCGCACACCTGCAGCGGCTTATGAAAATCAAATTTGCGTTGCCACAAACCATCGAGGACCGCTGCAGAAGCCGGCTCTGCCAGATGCAATGAGATAATGAAATCGCTGCGCGCATCGAGCAAAGAACAAGGCTCAGATAGTGCGACGACAGGCGCTAGCTCAACGCTCGCTTCCGCAGGTTCTGCGATTTGCGTCTCGCAGGTTTCAGGTGATTCGTGCACAACATCATCGGCCAGCGCATCCTGATTGATCATGACGATGTCATCCAGCGTTTCGTCGGCTTCTTCCGGCTGAGCGGCATTCGCCTGATACAAGACGTCATCATGGCTTTGCATGAAGGCGGTGCCAAATTTTCGACTGTACTGGCGCTGCTTCCACCAGCCGAAGGCGTATACCGCGATCACCACACCCGAACCGATTGCCAACAAGGCTGCTTGTAATTCACTCATTATTTTATATACCAATGCGCGATAAAAAACTGCGCAGATTATCTCAAGAGCAAGGGCAAAAAGCTATGACAACGGCAATTCAGGCGAACTGATACCGATGCCTGCCACTTCCTGTAACGCCTTGAGGAACTCAGGTTGCTCGTGCAGTCTGGCCATCGGAACGGGATGGGACAGGCCGCGCATGTGGATGATGCGCGCCCGGCTCGTCGCCGGCATTTCCCAACGCAAGCCGCGCAGCAGCTCATCCGCTGATTCAGGCTTGTTACACACCACCACCATATCGCATCCGGCATTCAGTGCGGCGGACGCGCGCTGCACGATACCGCCCGCTACGGTCGCGCCCTCCATGCTCAGGTCATCGCTGAAAATGCACCCATCGAAACCCAGCTGCTTGCGCAGTATCTGTTGCAGCCACACCGGCGAAAAACCGGCAGGTCGGCTGTCGACTTTAGGATAAATAACATGGGCCGGCATCACTGCCGTCAGTCCGAAATTGATCATCTGCCGGAACGGAACCAGGTCAGACAGCTCGATATCCACAAACTCGCGTTCGTCCACCGGAATGGCCAGATGCGAATCCGCAGTGACATAGCCGTGACCCGGAAAATGCTTGCCAACTGTGTGCATGCCACCCTGTTTCAATCCCAGTAACAAGTGATGCGCGAGCTCTGCGATCGCCTGAGGGTCGCTGTGAAAAGCGCGATCACCGATCACACCGCTTTGCCCGTAGTCCACATCCAGAACCGGCGTAAAACTGAAATCCACGCCGCAGCCGCGCAATTCCAGCGCCATCACGTAACCTGCCTGATGCGCCAGATGGCGCGCGCGCTGCGGATGTGTATCCCAAATCTTCCCCAGTTCGCGCATCGCCGGAATGCGGGTAAATCCTGTGCGAAAACGCTGCACCCGCCCGCCCTCATGATCCACTGCAATCAGCAACGGCACAGTTCGCAGTGCGCGTATCGCGGCGGTCAGCTCGGACAATTGAGTGGTCGATTCGTAATTGCGGGCAAACAGGATCACCCCGCCAACCAGCGGATGCAGCAAACGCACCTTGTCCTCATCCGTCAGCTGCGTACCCAACACATCCAGCATTACCGGCCCTAAACCCATGTTTACCCCTTAAATAGTTTCCAGCACGACAAATGCTACGATTGTGTTTCGCTCATCGCTGATGGACAGATGATGGCCGCTGACACCCAGTTGTGCCAGGTAGGTGCGCAACACGGTGTCGAACTGCAACACCGGCTTTCCCAGTCCGTCATGTGCAATACTGATACGGGTCAGACTGACCGGATGGCGCAACCCACTGCCTGCGGCCTTGGCGAAGGCTTCCTTGGCGGCGAATCGCTTGGCCAGAAAGCGCGCCGGATACGCGTGTGCATGAAATTCAGGCAATTCAGTCTCGCTCAACAGACGCTCCGCCAAACGCACACCGAACCGTTCCCACATCGCTTCGATGCGAGCATATTCAACGATGTCGGTGCCGATACCGAAGATCATGACAAATCCGCTGCGCTAAAATTTATACGTGAACTCATCCCGCCGTCAGCAGATTCTTCATTTTCCGCACGGCCGCATCCAGACCGATGAACAGCGATTCGGCGATGATAGCGTGACCGATATTCAGCTCCACGATATTGGGGATCGCGATGATGTCCTGCACATTATGGTAATGCAGACCGTGTCCTGCATTGACCTGCAAACCCTGCGCATGCGCATGCGCTGCCGCAACGCGAATCCGCGCCAGCTCATGCTGGTGGGCGGGAACGCTGTCCGTATCGGCATATTTTCCGGTGTGCAGTTCGATAACGGGGGCACCGGCGCGCACTGCCGCGTCGATCTGTTTTTGATCCGGGTCGATAAACAACGACACGCGTACCCCAACTTCAGCACAGCGCTCACAGGCCGATTTAACCGCATCGAAATAGCGCAGCACATCCAGCCCCCCTTCGGTGGTCAGCTCTTCGCGTCGTTCAGGCACCAGACACAGATCATGCGGCTTGACGCGCAGCGCATTGGCGATCATCTCCTCTGTGACAGCACATTCCAGATTCATTCGGGTTTGCAACATGCCGCGCAGCACATCGACATCCGCATCCTGAATGTGGCGGCGATCTTCGCGTAGATGCAACGTAATCGCATCGGCCCCTGCTTCCTCGCAGATCAGCGCTGCGCGCACCAGATTGGGATAACGCGCACCGCGCGCCTGCCGCAACGTGGCGACATGGTCGATATTCAGTCCTAATTTGATCATAATTTTTGCAGTTCCTTAATCAATTCACGCGTGTGCAAAACTTTCCCACCAAGATGATGACCCAGCAACATGCGCATCAGTTGCTTGCTCTGTTGTGCAGCAACAGGATTACTGTAGTCATCCGCTGCCATCGCCAGCAGCGTCCTGCCCTGTACCGGCAAGCCCGCATGCATTTGGCCATTATCTGCAAGCACACCCAGTTCCTGCACATAGCGGTAAGCTGCCTCCGCCTCTACAGGCTTTCCGCTGCCAGCCTCACGCTCCAGCTCCAGCGCGTACCCCAATTGCTGCAACAAGTGCTTCTCGAAACAACGCAAGGTGGCCGCGTGGTCGGACTCATGCGCCAGCCGATACAAGGTGGCGCGGTAATAGTCGAACAATTGCTCATGCGCGTCATCGCGCGCCAGCAAGTTGATCAGCAACTCATTGAGATAAAACCCGCACATCAGCGCCGTCCCCTGCAAATAGGGCTGCCCGCCTTGCCAGTCCGCACTATGCAAGGTGCGCACCTCGCCTTTGCCAAACCAGGACAGACGCAGCGGCTGAAAATTCATCAGCACCCCGCGCAATGCGGACCTCGGCCTGCGCGCCCCCCGCGCCACAATGGCTAACCTGCCATGTTCGCGACTATATACGTCGAGCAGCAAACTGGTTTCGCGAAACGGACGACTATGCAGAACAAATGCCAGTTCATCCTGATGCCTGTTTTGCCGGCTAGAAACTGTCATTTTCAGCTCTTAAGTTTTCGGTCAACTGTAAACAGCAAACCGTAAACTGTCTTTACTCGTATCCCAGCGTCTGCAATATGCGTGAGTCATCCGCCCAACCGCTGCGCACCTTGATGAACACCTCGAGAAACACCTTGCCGTCGAACAGTTTTTCCATATCAAGGCGGGCCTGGGTTGCGATTTCCTTGATTTTTTCGCCTTTTTTGCCGAGCAGCATCGCCTTGTGCGCTTCCTTATCGACCAGAATCGCGGCGCTGATGCGACGCAATTTCTTGTCCATCTCGAATTTTTCTATCACGACACTCACCGAATAGGGAAGCTCTTCGCCAGTGAAACGGAAGACTTTTTCGCGCAGTATTTCCGACGCCAAAAAACGCTCGCTGCGGTCAGTCACGTCTTCCGGGTCATAGATCAGGCCGCCTTCGGGCAAGAAGCTACGTAAGGTGTCGCGCAACTCTTCGATCTTTTTACCAAACTTGGCACTCACCGGGACGATATCGGCAAACTTGAAGTCTTTCGAAATTCGTTCGGCAAAGTCAAACAATTGTCCCTTATCCGCCACTTCGTCGATCTTGTTGATGACCAGCAAAACCGGGCAATTATCCGGCAACAGTTTGAGCACTTCCTGGTCGCGCTCGTCATAACGCAGGGCTTCGAGCACATACATCACCACCTGAACATCGCGCAGGCAACTGGTGACAACGCGGTTCATACCGCGATTGAGTGCATTCAGATGTTTTAGCTGAAAACCGGGTGTATCCACGAACACGAATTGCGAATGATCGTCGGTATAAATCCCGTTGATTCGATGGCGCGTGGTTTGTGCCTTGCGCGAGGTGATACTGATTTTTTGCCCGATCAGGTGATTGAGCAAAGTGGATTTACCCACGTTAGGGCGTCCCACGATGGCGATATAGCCGCTGCGAAAAGAGTCGTCGTGGCCTTCTTCAGTTGTAATTTCTTCAGTCATTTTAATTTCCAATCAGTTGATATGCCGCGAGGGCAGCTTGTTGTTCGGCATTACGGCGGCTGGTGCCCGCGCCGCGCGTAGTTATGTTAAGTTGAGGGATGGCACACTCCACATGAAACGATTGCTCATGCGCCACTCCCAGTGTGTCGATCACGCTGTAGCCTGGCAACGCAAGACGACGGCCTTGCAGATATTCCTGCAGCAGTGTCTTGGCATCCTTGCCCAGCGTCTTCATGTCCACTTGCGCAAGATAGGGCACAAACAAATTCAGCACAGCCGCTTCCGCAGCGACAAATCCGCCATCCAGAAAGATTGCGCCGAACAGCGCTTCCACCGCATCCGCCAGGATGGAAGGGCGGCGAAATCCACCGCTCTTAAGTTCGCCTTCACCCAGTTTCAACTGGGACCCTAAATTGAGCTGTTGCGCAAACAGCACCAGCGTGGATTCCTTAACCAGGTTGGATCTGAGCCGCGACAAATCTCCTTCACTCAGATCCGGAAACTCGCTATATAAATACTTGGCAATCACGCAACCCAGAATGCTGTCGCCCAGAAATTCCAGCCGCTCGTAATGATCCGGTGCATAACTGCGGTGCGTCAGCGCGCGTTGCAACAACTGGGGCTGATTAAATACATACCCCAGCTGCCGGCACAGCGCGGCATTGCCCTTATCTGCTCGCACTATTGAATTCGATATACAGGCTGATGTTGCCCGCCAGCGGGATTTTGACGGAATAACTGGCTCTTAAAACCGGTTTGCCCGCACTGTTATCGATCATGATATCTTCGGCCGTGATAGCGCTGATATTGTCGATCGAGGCACGCTTGGTAAACGACGCGCGAATGTCGCGTATCGACGCTTTTTGCATCTCAGGATCATTGGCAATCGTAGCAAACAATTTATTGATTTCGCCATTTTGCATATAGACCGGAATCAGTTTCAGTCCGACCATGCTGACCAACACCAGCATGAACGCACCCATGATAAATCCGGTAAAACTCAAACCGCGCTGACGCTTATTCATGCTGACCTCCCTCATATAAACAAACCGATGCGCTTCAAATCAGAAAAATTCATCCATACTAAAAATGCATGACCGACAATTTGGTTATCTGGCACGAAACCCCAGTAACGACTGTCGCGACTGTTATCCCGATTATCACCCATCATGAAATAGTTCCCATCAGGGACTTTGCAACGCACCGACTCTTCGGTGTAGGCACAGTTTTCATGCCCCTTGAATTCACCCACCGAATTCAGATGCACGTTGGGCATGCTCGGGTTAACCAGCAGCATATGCTGGCGTTCACCCAGCGTCTCAATACGTCGTTCGGTATGCACGAAATTCAGGCCGCTCTCAACGTAATTGTAATCGCCGTCGGACAGTTGAACCTGCTCCACGCCATTGATCGTCAGATGCTTATCCCGATATTCGACAACGTCACCCGGCACTCCGACCACACGCTTGATGTAGTCTATTGACGGATTTTCCGGGTAATGAAACACCATCACATCGCCGCGCTGCGGGTTATTGAGCTGGATGATCTTCTGATTGATGATGGGCAGGCGGATGCCATAGGTGAATTTATTCACCAGGATAAAATCGCCCACCTGCAAGGTCGGAATCATCGAACCGGAAGGTATCTTGAACGGTTCGGCCAAAAAAGAGCGGATACAGAATACGATCAGGATGACCGGAAAGAAGCTCTTGGCATATTCCACCCACCACGGCTCGGCTGCGCCGACTGCGCGCTTGGCGGCCAGCGCGTAGCGGTCCAGCAACCAGATGCTGCCTGAGAGCAGCAGCAATACAAACATGATTAAAGCAAAATCCATCGTTATTCCCTAAATACTGCAAAAATTTCTTTAGTCATCCACGCGAAGAATCGCTAGGAAGGCTTCCTGCGGAATTTCCACATTACCCACCTGCTTCATGCGCTTCTTGCCGGCCTTCTGTTTTTCCAGCAGCTTCTTCTTGCGTGATATATCGCCGCCGTAACACTTGGCCAGCACGTTTTTACGCATCGCCTTGACGTTTTCACGCGCGATGATATTTGAGCCTATGGTCGCCTGAATCGCCACGTCATACATCTGACGTGGAATCAGTTCACGCATCTTGGCCGCCACTTCGCGTCCGCGATACTGGCTGTTGGCACGATGCACGATAATCGCCAGCGCATCCACTTTCTCGCCGTTGATCAGCATATCCACCTTGACCACATCCGCCGGGCGATACTCCTTGAACTCATAGTCCATCGACGCGTAACCACGGGAAACCGATTTCAACTTATCGAAGAAATCCATCACGATTTCGGCCATCGGCATTTCATAGATCAGCTTGACCTGTTTGCCGTGATAACTGATATTGATCTGCTGGCCTCGCTTGTGCGTACACAGCGTAATGACTGAACCGACATATTCGTTCGGCATGTACAGATTCACCGTGACAACAGGCTCCCTGATCTGCTCAATCTTGGACGGATCCGGCATCTTGGACGGGTTATCCACCGTGACCACGGTGCCGTCGCGCAGCACTACTTCGTAAATTACGGTCGGCGCGGTGGTGATCAAGTCCATATCGAACTCGCGTTCCAGCCGCTCCTGCACGATTTCCATGTGCAGCAGGCCTAAGAAGCCGCAGCGAAAACCAAAACCTAGTGCCTGGGACACTTCCGGCTCATATTGCAGCGCGGCATCGTTTAACTTGAGTTTTTCCAGCGAGTCGCGCAGCGCTTCATATTGATTCGATTCGACCGGAAACAGACCTGAAAAAACCTGAGACTGAACTTCCTTGAAGCCTGGCAATGCCTCTTTGGCAGGTCTTGCCTGATGCGTGATCGTGTCACCGACACGGGCTGATTTGAGTTCCTTGATGCCGGCGATAACAAAACCCACCTGCCCCGCACTCAGCGTCTCGCGCGGCTGAGACTTGGGCGTGAACACGCCGATATGCTCGGTCAGATGATGCGCGCCGGTCGCCATGAACAGGATTTTCTCCTTAGGCTTCAGCGTACCGTTCATCACGCGCACCAGCATTACGACACCGACGTAGTTGTCGAACCATGAATCGACGATCAGCGCCTGCAACGGTGCAGTCACATCCCCTTTTGGGGCTGGCACCCTGACGATCAATGATTCGAGCACATCTTCAACACCCACGCCCGTCTTGGCCGAACAGCGCACCGCGTCGTGCGCTTCGATGCCGATGACTTCTTCGATTTCTTCGATCGCGTTATCCGGATCGGCGGAAGGCAAATCTATCTTGTTCAACACCGGCACCACTTCCACACCGAGATCCAGCGCGGTATAGCAATTGGCCACGGTCTGAGCTTCAACACCCTGGGATGCGTCCACCACCAGCAGCGCGCCTTCGCAGGCGGACAAGGATCGCGAAACTTCGTATGAGAAATCGACGTGTCCGGGTGTATCGATCAGGTTCAGGTTGTACACCTGCCCGTCGCGCGCCTTATAGGTCAGCGCCGCGGTCTGCGCCTTGATCGTGATGCCACGCTCGCGTTCAATATCCATTGAATCAAGCACTTGCGCATCCATCTCGCGGTCAGACAGTCCACCGCATAGATGAATGATACGGTCGGCCAGCGTCGACTTGCCATGATCGATGTGGGCAATGATAGAAAAATTACGGATTAGCTGCATGGAATTCCAAATAGAAACCGTGACCCCCGACTGCATGTGCATATCGATGAGCGCGCGCGGTATTTTCGCAAAGGGCGAATTCTAGCCGATTTAGGCTCGATACGCAGAGGAGATCGTATAAATTTGATTAAAAACAACGTAGCGGCCATTCAGGAACTGACCCGCCATTCTTGAATTGGCCCTGCCTTATTTTTCATCGAGCTTGATCGCAACATAGGATGCACTATCCCCCCGTCGCACCAGCAAGGCGACATTGCGCCCTTTGGGTACCTGCCTGATAAT
>JBBRBS010000041.1:0-13581 GCA_038205615.1 Burkholderiales bacterium
CCTCCCTCAGCGCGCTGAGACTGCCGCAAGGTTCGAAGTCATCATAACAGCCCGCTCCAAACCAGCACCAAGGCGCGTTTCACGATTCCATCATTTAGCAACCAGTTACGCTAAAAACACGTAAGCACATGATATTAAACATGTTTTATATATAAACAACAGCATAGCCACCTGTCCGGCTAAAAAGCTGAGTTGTTATTTAGGTTGGGCCGCATTCGGCAGAAGGATGAACAAGGAGTCCATGTGGTGATCAACATTTTCGAAGGGGGGAAGACGCATTGCCCTGCTCAGTGCTGGAGTAACAACAATCGGAACCGTGATCGCATTGTTTACGTATGAACCCTACATGCCAATTACGTATTCAATTGCGCATCCCACGGGTCGCTTTGTGCGAATGGAGGATTCTTGCCCGTCGGATGCAGGCAAGCATTACTTCACAGCAAAGACCAGCACAGGGAAGGCGGTGTCTGTTGATCTGTGCCTCTTGGCGATGTCATTTGGCAAGAACGGCGACCGACTGATTCCCTACAAGGCCGAGAGCAAGGGATGATTTGGGGTTCTGCTTCATACAGTAGCGAAGTTTCAGCATATGAACGAAAGCTGGAAGAGCGTTTCAAGATACCGCTAAGTGATGAAGAGCCAATAGCAAAGGATATTTCTCGACGCTATCGTGAAAATATGACGGAGGGCTTCGGCTATCTGGTTGCTGGATTGGCAATCTTTGGCGGGGTTGTGTGGGCAATCGGTTGGATCGTGCGAGGATTCCTTGGCATCCCACGTGGCATGGATAAGCGTCCCGATTAACCTTTACGCATGACGGCCATTCACAACTTAACGTTAGACCTAATCTCCCATGGCAATTGAAAAAGCAATCTCCGACCTTCACAAGGCTCACCAAACTGGCCAAGAGAAGTACACCTACTTTTTGCTGGCCGCTGCTGGTGCAGCAATTGGCTTTGCCGTTCAAAAAACAGAAGGGCTGTCACTGACTTGGTGGTTACTGCCTGTCGCTTTAGCAACCATTTGCTGGAGTGGGAGTTTCTATTTTGGTTGCAAAAACGTAATTTGGGTACAAACATCAATAATGGCAAATTTCAACTTGCTACAACTACGGCAAGGCTCTCATCCAGATCAACCACCACACCCGGAGCTGGTCGCAGCAGCCATGCGAAGCGTAGAGAGTGCGCTCGAAAAGAACGGTAGCAAAGCTCAGTTCTATGGTGTTTGGCAGTTTCGCCTTCTTGTCGTTGGTGCCATCTTCTTCATCGCTTGGCGCGTTGCAGAAATGGTGCGCATCTCATGAAAAAGCCTACTCTCAAGCTACTCTCAAGAGGGACTGCGCAAAAACCGCGCGCAGGGTCAGAGAGTTCCAGCAGGTGCACTTTGCGCACTGCCCTCATCCCCTGTGCGCCGCCGAAGATAGTTCGCAAACAGCGGTGGGGTTAGGCGCGCACTGTTTGAGCTCCGCAGCGAGGTGCGTTTTGTGCGCATCGCCAGGGCGAGTTGCACAGCCCCGCTTGTTTGTGGACTATCGAGGGAACGCCGCAGGCGCGGGAAACCGGGGTCGCCTTCTTTTTGGTTACTTTTTCTTGGCGATGCAAGAAAAAGTAACCAGTTGCCGGTCTGCCACCGGCTAAGAAAGTCACCGGCGGCGGGGCCGCACCCTGCTTGGTTTTCGGTCTGCCACCGGCAAGAACCAGCTACGGGCCACCCCATTCCCATCCTGTCCTTCCACTTGAAGGGGAAGGAACATTTACTAAACCAGCTCGCCCCACAAATCGTGGGTATCGGAATTAGTAATTCTGACGTCAACCCTGTCGCCCACCTTCAAGTGCTGGCCGTCGGTGATATACACCTGACCATCGATTTCCGGGGCATCGGCAAAGCTGCGCGCAATCGCGCCCTCTTCGTCCACCTCGTCCACCAGCACGGTCAGCGTCTTGCCGATTTTCAGCTTCAGGCGTTCTTCGCTGATTTCTTCCTGCAGCCACATCAGGCGCGCCAGACGTTCCTGCTGCACTTCGGGCGGCACATGATCGGGCAGCTCATTGGCCGTCGCACCTTCCACCGGCGAATAGGCAAAGGCGCCTACGCGATCCAGCTGAGCTTCTTCAATAAAATCAAGCAGTTCCTCGAACTCTTCTTCAGTCTCGCCGGGAAAACCGACGATAAAGGTGCTGCGCAGCGTCAGTTCAGGGCAGATCTCGCGCCATTGTTTGATGCGAGCCAGCACGTTGTGCGAGTTGGCCGGCATGCCGTCCATCCCTGCCGACCCCACTGCACTGCCACCCGGCCGCTTCATCAATTTGAGTATGCGGGCATTTGCGTGCTGAAACGGAATATCCAGATACGGCAGAATCTTGCCTTGGGCCATCAGCGGAATCAACTCATCCACATGCGGGTAAGGATAAACGTAATGCATCCGCACCCACACACCCAAGGTGCCGAGGGCCACGGCCAGTTCCGTCATGCGCGTCCTGAGCGGACGGCCGCCCCAGAAGCCGGTGCGATATTTCACATCCACGCCATACGCGCTGGTGTCTTGCGAGATCACCAGCAATTCCTTCACGCCGGCATTGGCCAGGCTTTCCGCTTCCGCCATCACGTCCCCCACAGGACGGCTGACCAGATCGCCGCGCAGACTCGGGATAATGCAGAAAGTGCAGCGGTGATTGCAACCTTCGGAAATCTTCAGATAGGCGTAATGTTTCGGCGTAAGACGCACGCCTTGCGCGGGAACCAGATCGGTGTACGGATCGTGCGGTTTAGGCAGATGCTGATGCACCGCCTCCATCACCTCATCGGTCGCATGCGGGCCCGTGACGGCAAGCACCTTCGGGTGCGCCTGCTTGACCACATCGCCCTTGGCGCCCAGACAACCGGTGACGATTACCTTGCCGTTTTCCGCCAGCGCTTCGCCGATCGCATCGAGCGACTCTTCCACCGCGCTGTCGATAAAACCACAGGTATTGACAACGACCAGATCGGCATCATGGTAAGTATCTGAAATTAAATAACCTTCTGCGCGAAGGCGTGTCAGGATGTGCTCGGAATCGACGGTCGCCTTGGGACAACCGAGCGAGACGAAGCCTACTTTTGGAATGGGATTGTTCATGTTAGTTTTTTACAGTTAGGCGCCAACGGCTAAGTTGACTAAAAATATTGACGATACGCCCGCCACGATCAGCGAGACTTGCTCCACCGTGTCGCGCAAGCGGGTGCGTTGGTGCAGGCCGGGAATCAGGTCGGCAACCGCTACATAGATCATGCTGGCCGCCGCCAGCGCCAGCAAGGTCGGCACGAAACCCTGCATCGACTGCAGCGCGAAATAGGCCAGCACGCCGCCTGCCAGGGTAGCCAGACTGGACACCAGATTGAGCGTCAAGGCTTGCGCCTTGCTGTAGCCGGAATGCAGCAAAATCATGAAGTCCCCCACTTCCTGGGGAATTTCATGTGCGATGATGGCCAGGGCAGTGACCACGCCCAGATGCACGTCGGTCAGAAAGGCGGCGGCGATGATGACACCGTCCACAAAATTGTGGAACGTGTCGCCGACCATGATCATCATGCCGCTGCGGCCATGCACGCTGGGTTCATGCGGCTCTTGTGGTTCATGAACCTCGCAGTGATCGTGGTGGCAGTGCCGCCACAACAGCAGCTTTTCCAGAGTGAAGAACAGCAAAATACCCGCCAGCACCGTGCCGCTCAGCACAGCCGGGTTCGTGGAAAGCTTGATTGCCTCCGGCAAGATATCGAGAAATACCGCGCCCAGCAGTGCGCCGATCGCATAGCTGACCAGTGCATTCACCCAGTGCGCACGGGCGTTCAGCGCAAACAATGCGGCGCACAGCACACTCAACACACCGCCGAGCACACTGGCAGCCGTGATCCACAGCAAAACGCTCATCGGATTCAATCAAAAAATAAGGGCTGCGATTATAACGGATTGCGCAGCCATCAAACTGACTTACTCAGCAGAGCTGCTGCGTGATAGCATTCAAAATCATCCATGAGTAAAAAACCATGACTACGCTGCCGATTTTCTCTCTGCTCGACGCCCGCGTACTGGGTGTTCTGATCGAAAAAGAAAAAACCGTACCGGATACCTATCCGCTGTCGGTGAACACGCTGACACTGGGCTGCAACCAGAAAACCGCACGCGACCCGGTCATCTCAGCGTCCGAATCCGAAGTCTTGCAGGCGATCGATCGGCTCAAAGAGCATTCGCTGATCATTGAATCCAGCGGAGGACGCGTGATGCGTTACGCGCACAACGCGCGGCACGCATTCAAACTGCCGGAGCAGTCAGTCGCACTGCTGGCGGTGATGATGCTGCGTGGTCCGCAAACGGCAGGCGAACTGCGCACGAATTGCGACCGCCTGCATCCGTTCGGCGATATCTCCTCGGTGGAAGCCTTTCTGGATGAATTGAGCGAATCCGATCCACCCTGGGTCGTCAGACTGCCCAAGCTGCCCGGCTCGCGCGAACACCGCTGGATGCACCTGTTGTGCGGCCCCGTGGATATCGAAACGTTCAATACCGCCGCGAAGACCACTCACCGCAATTCAGACGAGATGGCCGAACTGCAAGCCGATGTCGCCCGCCTCAATGAAGAGGTCGCGACGCTGCGGGCAATGGTGGAGAAAATGCAGAAAGAACTGGGAATGTGAAAAGCAGCGGGTAGCGGGTAGCGAGCCACTAGCTACGGACTACAAGCTACTCAAGCCAGATGAATGCGCCCTGTCGTCCGGTCACGCCATCGCGGCGGTATGAGAAGAACTGATCCGGCTCACTGTAAGTGCAGCGATCCCCGCCGTAAATTTGTCTGATGCCGAGTGTATTCAGACGCAATCTCGCCAGCGCGTAAATGTCGGCCAGATATTTGCCGGCCTGTCCGGGAATGAAGGCGGCAGCGGCTTTCTGATCGGCATCCACAAAGGCTGCGCGCACCTCCTCACCCACCTCAAAAGCCTGCTGACTGATCGCAGGCCCCAGCCATGCCATCAGATTCTGCGGTGGCACATCCATCGCCAGAACGGCAGCATCGATCACGCCGGCCGCCAATCCTTTCCAGCCTGCATGCACGGCTGCAACCACACTGCCGGCTTTGTCGCACAACAACACTGGCAGGCAATCCGCCGTCATCACCACGCAGACAGAACCAGTGCGCCGCGCGATGCTGGCATCGGCTACCGTGCGACAGCCGGCCATGTCCGCATCCGCCACGACGATGCCGTGCACCTGTTCCAGCCACACAGGCTCAGAGGGCAGCATCGTGTTCAGCCGCATACGGTTGCGTTCGACGTTCAGCGGCGCATCACCCACATGACTGCCCAGATTGAGACTTGCATAGGGCGCGACACTGACACCGCCGAAGCGGGTGGTCTGCAACGCTCTGACATTCGCAGGAGCCGGCCAGTCGGGCGCCAGCAAATGATCAGTCAGATTCAGGCTCATTCAGCGCACTCTGGATTTGTTTGAGCAACTGCTGCATATCCTCGGGCAGAGGAACATGCCATTCCATCATCTCGCCTGTGATCGGATGTTCGAGCGCCAGACGCGTCGCGTGCAGCGCCTGACGCGGGAATTTGGTCAAAATATCGCGCAGTTGCAGCACGCATTTTTGCGGGCCCTTCAGATACACGCTGTCGCCGACCAGCGGATGCTGCAGATAAGTCATGTGTACGCGAATCTGATGGGTGCGTCCGGTCTCAAGGGTGCATCGCAACAGCGTACAACTGGGATATGCACGCTCGACTTTGTAATGCGTCACCGCATCCTTGCCGGTTTCGATCACTGCCATTTTGACGCGGTTCGTGGGATGGCGACCGATCGGCTGATCCACATAACCGCCATGTTGCAACTCACCATGCACCAGCGCCAGGTATTCGCGCTTCACGCTGCGCTCCTGCAACTGACGCACCAGATTGGTTTGCGAAATCAGCGTCTTGGCCACCACCAGTAGGCCGCTGGTATCTTTATCCAGACGGTGCACGATACCGGCGCGCGGCACCAACGCAAGCTGTGGCGCGTGATGCAGCAGCGCATTCAACAAAGTGCCCTGCCAGTTGCCACTGCCCGGATGAACGACCAGTCCGACCGGTTTGTTGATCACCAACAGATCATCGTCTTCATAAACGATGTCGAGCGGAATATCCTCGGCCAGATAAGGCTGCTCGGATTGTTGCACCTGCGGCAAAACCTCCAGCTTTTCGCCGCCCCATACTTTTTGTTTTGAAATCGCAGGTTTTCCGTCGAGCATCACCTGATGCAGGACGACCCATTCTTGCAGACGGCTGCGTGAGTACTCCGGCAGCAATTTGGCCAGTGCCTGATCCAGACGAAGACCGGCACAATCGGCGGGCACAACGAAATGGATTACATCGTCTGCGGAGAGGTTTGCGTTATAATTGCTCATATTTTTTTCGGATTCAGTCATGCGCCATATTTTAGCCGTATTTTTGTTACTTACGTTAACTGCTTGCAGTATGTTCAGTCCGCTGCCGACCGGGGACGGATCCGATTCAACCAAAAACCTGTCTGCAGAAGAGCTCTACCACCAGGCTAAAACTGAACTTGACGACGGCAGCTACAGCACGGCAATCAAGCTGTATGAAACGCTGCAATCGCGTTACCCCTATGGCAAGTACGCCCAGCAGTCCATGCTGGAAATGGCTTACGCCTATTATCGTCAGGGCGAGCCTGATCCTGCGATTTCCACAGCGGATCGCTTCATCAAGCAATTCCCGAATAACTCACATGTCGACTATGCGTATTACGTCAAGGGTCTGGCGACGTTCAACGGCGAACTCAGCATGCTGAGTTCCGTGGCAGGACAAGATCCGTCCGAACGCGACCCGCAAGCCGCACAGGAGTCGTTTAACGCCTTCAAAGAATTGGTGACGCGCTTCCCGAACAGCAAGTACATACCCGACGCACGGCTGCGCCTGCAATATCTGACCAATGCCCTGGCAAGACACGAGCTGCATGTTGCCGCCTACTATCTGCGCCGTGGCGCGTACATTGCCGCCGTAAACCGCTCGCAAGGCATCATCAAGCAATATCCGAACAGCCCGTCGACACGCGAAGCATTGCAAATCATGGTGGATTCCTATGATGCGATGGGCATGACCGAATTGCGCGACGACACCAAACGCGTGCTGGCAAACAATGCCGTATCGGTGTCCGGCGGCACGATCTATGACGGCAGGCCAACCAAGTCCTGGTGGCAATTCTGGAAATGAAATACTGCTCATCCTGTGGCGCAGCGGTTGAATTACGCACGCCCGCCGATGACAACAGGGCGCGCTATATCTGCACCGCCTGTGGAATAGTCCACTACCAGAATCCCAGAATGGTGATCGCCTCAATCCCTCAATGGGAGGATAAAGTGCTGTTGTGCCGGCGCGCGATCGAACCGCGCTACGGTCTGTGGACGCTGCCTGGCGGCTTCATGGAAAACGGCGAAAGCACCGCAGATGCTGCGATACGCGAGACGCTGGAAGAAGCGAACGCGCGCGTGGAAATAATTGAACTGTACTCGATGTATAGCCTGCCCTACATCGACCAGGTTCACATGATGTTCAGAGCCCGCCTGCTCGACCTGGATTTTAGCCCCGGACAGGAAAGCCTGGAGGTCAGACTATTCACCGAGGCCGAAATCCCTTGGGATGAGTTGGCTTTCCGCCCGGTACGTTACAGCCTTGAACATTACTTTGCTGAACGCAACAGCGGCACGTTCAGTTTGCATGTGGGTGAACTGAAGCCGGCAACCCTTGCGGTTTAGCAGAAAACTGCGCACCCGCGATATAATCAGACAAGACTTACTGCACAGGCACACAAAATGAACTCGATACGAATTCTTATCGCACTTGTCGCCGTCGCATTGACAGGCTGTGCTTCGACACGCCCGCACACTGCCGCCGACCCGTTTGAACCATTTAACCGTGGCGTGTACACCTTCAACGACACGCTGGACAAGGCCATCGTCAAGCCAGTCGCGCAAGGGTACAACAAAGTTATGCCGGATACCGGCAAGAGCATGGTGATCAACTTCTTCTCCAATCTGGATGATGTGATTGTCACCGCAAACGATCTGCTGCAATTCAAATTCGTCCAGGCTTTCTCGGATGGCATGCGGGTACTGGTCAATTCCACGGTCGGTGTCGCCGGGCTTGTCGATGTCGCCTCGATGAATCTGGAAAAGCACAACGAGGACTTCGGCCAGACGCTGGGTTATTGGGGTGTCAAGACGGGCCCCTATCTGGTACTGCCGATACTGGGCCCCAGCACCATCCGCGACGGACTGGGTGACTTGGGAGATGGTCAGGTCAGCCTGATTTCCAACACCAAACACGTGCGCACCCGCAATCAGCTGTATCTGGCCAAGGGAATCAAGCGCCGCGCGCAACTGCTCGAAAATGAAAGCCTGCTCGACGGAGCAGTCCTTGACCGCTATGCCTTCATCCGCGATGCCTACCTGCAGCGACGTGAAAGTCTGGTCTACGATGGCAATCCGCCGGAAGCGCCGCTCGAAGAGGACAGCACGGACGACAAACCCGCGGCAGCAACCGAAGCATCACCGCCCTGACAAGGCCGCTCCCGTAAAAAGGCCAGGATATTTCTGGCCTTTTTTGTGCCCGACTGTGTATTTCATCACACCGGCGCAATGCACAGATAATTTTATGATTATCTGCACGAAACTGTGTAATCTGCACACCTAGATTCGGTTTCCGGGATTTATCGAAAAAGATCCATTCCACTACGGACCCAGCCACAGATGGAACTTGCAGCCAGATCAATACCAGACGAAAAATCCGCCGAGCTGATTATCGGCGAGGATGGCGTGCGTTGCGCGGGCGCCTGGACTCTGCGTGCGATCGCCCGGCTCGAACACCAATTAACACGACTCAACTGGCCCGAAACGACTGAACTGACATTCGACTGCACAAAGCTGACAGCGCTGGACACATCCGGTGCATGGCTGCTGCAACGCACGGTCCGCGAACTGGAACAACGCGGGCGACAAATCACTATAATCGGCTTGCAACCCGAGTTCAGCGCCCTGCTGCAGATGGTTGCGTCCTGCACGATAGCGCCAACATCCGCTCCAACGGCCCCGCCGAACGTGCTGATCCGCATCGGCCGGCAATCCTGGCAAATCTGGCTCAACCTGTCCGGCATGCTGGCTTTTATCGGTGAAACCGCAAACATCCTGCTGCATTCGTGCCTTCAGCCGCGCCGCATCCGCTGGCGTGCAATTGTCCATAACATACAGACAGCCGGGTTTGAAGCGCTGCCGATTATAGGGCTTCTGTCCTTGCTGATGGGGCTGGTCATCGCATATCAGGGCGCAGACCAGTTGCAACGCTTCGGCGCCAACATCTTCATTGCCGATCTGGTCGGGTTATCCATGCTGCGCGAGTTATCCCCGCTGCTGACCGCCATCATCGTCGCTGGGCGATCAGGCTCCGCCTATGCGGCAGAAATCGGCACGATGAAAGTCACCGAAGAGATCGACGCGCTGCGCACCATCGGTGTCGGTCCGACAGAGTTACTGGTATTGCCCAAGCTGCTCGCACTGATCATCGCGCTGCCGCTGCTTACGGTTTTCGCCGATGTCACCGGCGTACTCGGCGGCATGATCATGGCGAGATCCAAACTTGACGTCAGCTTCGATGTTTTCCTCAACCGGTTAGGCGATGCGGTCAGATTGTCTTCGTATCTGACTGGCATCTGCAAAGCACCGGTATTTGCCGCGATCATCGCGCTGGTCGGATGTTATCAGGGCTTCCAGGTAACCGGCAGCGCCGACAGCGTTGGACGACAAACCACCGTGAGTGTGGTGCAGGCTATTTTTCTGGTGATTTTATGCGACGCCCTGTTTTCCATCGTGTTCAACTGGCTGAATTTATGAATACCGCCGCCCCCCTCTCTCCTAACCCTCTCCCCAACCCTCTCCCGCTTAAGGCAGAGGGAGCAGTAATACCCTCTCTTCAATCCTCTGATGGAACAACTAGCCAATCGACTAAGCCGACAAGTGGGCAAGTCGCAGGTTATCCCTCAAGCGGGGAGAGCGTAGCAAGGGGGGCGAAGCCAGGCGAACGAGAAAAACAATTGTCTATCCCTGAATCGCTGCGCGAATTTCAAGCTCTTGAACCTGTCATCGATATCCGTAATTTGCACACCCGTTTCGGCACGAACAGGGTGCATGACAACATCAGTCTGACGGTACAGCCAGGCGAGATTTTCGCGCTAGTAGGCGGCAGCGGCTGCGGCAAATCCACGCTGCTGCGCACCATCTTGCTGCTACAGCAGCCGGTATCGGGTTCGATCCGGGTGTTCGGCCGTGAAGTGCTTGGGTTGAGCGATGAACAAGCCCTGCCGCTCCGGCATCGCTTCGGCGTGATGTTTGAACGCGGCGCACTGTTCAGCGCGCTGACTGTCGCCGAAAATGTCGCCATGGTACTCAAGGAACATACACAACTCAGTCCACGACTGATAGACGAGGTTGCAGCGTTAAAAATCGCGCTCACCGGCTTACCTGCCGATGCCGGCGCCAAATATCCCAGCGAGTTGAGCGGCGGAATGCGAAAACGTGCGGCTCTGGCACGCGCCATCGCGCTTGATCCTGAACTGCTTTTTCTCGACGAACCCACTGCCGGTCTTGATCCGCTGAGTGCCGCCGGAATAGATGAATTGATCAGGAGCTTGCGCGATGCACTCGGATTGACCATCATGCTGGTCACGCACGACCTTGATCTGCTGTGGCGTGTAGCGGACCGCGTCGCCGTGCTGGGCGAGGGACATATTTTGGGGGTAGGCACCATGACGGAACTATCGAAAATGGATCATCCGATTATCAGGGAATATTTTTACGGGTCGCGCGGGCGGGCCGCGAGTGAACAGGCATGGAAGAGAAAGTAAATTTTGCGGTGGTGGGCATATTCGTGCTGGTGCTCGCTGCCGCACTGATAGGCGGCGTGCTTTGGTTTAGCAGCGGAAAATCCTATCGCACCGTGTACGACACCTACCAGATCTATATGAGCGAATCAGTGGCAGGGCTGAATCTGAATGCGCCGGTACGCTACCGGGGTGTCGAAATCGGACGTGTGCAAAAGATCGCGCTCGCCCCCGGTAATGTCGAACAGGTGCAACTGACGTTGGGCATCGAACATGGCGCCCCCGTCAAAGTGGATACGGTGGCATTGCTCCAGACACACGGCCTGACCGGCCTCACCTATATCGAGTTGACCGGTGGAAGCCGGGATTCGCCTGCGCTGACAAAGCAGGCTGGCGAAGAATTTCCGGTGATTAAAAGCGGGCCATCGCTGATGACCCGGCTGGACACCTCGGTATCGGCTTTGCTTGCCAATCTGAACCACACCTCCGAAAATATCAACGCACTGCTCGATGATGACAATCGCCGTGCAATCAAACACACCCTGGCGGACATCGAAATCCTGTCGCACACGCTAGCGGCACGTCAGACAGCGATTGATTCGAGCCTGACCAATGCGGCACGCACTTTTGAGAATACCGCGCGGCTGACCGCTGATCTGCCCCAACTCGCCCTTCGCATCCAGCACAGTGCCGATTCTTTCGATCACATGTCCGACGAAGTTAAGCGTGCAGGGATCAGCACAAGCGCAACGATGGACAGCGCCCGACAATTCACCAATGAAACGCTGCCGGAAATTCACCTGCTGGTGCTGGAATTGCGCGACCTGACCGGTTCGTTGCGACGTTTAGGCGGTGAGCTGGAACGCAACCCGGCTGTGTTATTGCACGGCAAGGCGACTTCAAAGAAAGGCCCGGGTGAATGAACTATCCTGCCGGAGGTATACGATGATGAACTACCGGATGTTACTCATATTCGCTGCCCTGCTCGCCGGTTGCACCGCCTTTTCGACGCCTAAAGTAGAAAGCACACACCTCTATTTGCTCGATGCACGGCCTGTCACTACGGCCGAGGGTAAAAAATCCACGCGAATACTTGCAATCAGCCAGCCTGTCAGCCGGCCCGGATACGATACGCCGAAAATGGCTTATCAGCGAGTACCGCTCGAACTGGAATATTTTGCCAGCCATCAATGGGCCGACACCCCGGCGCGCATGTTGCAACCACTGATTATGCAGGCGCTGGCGCCAAACTTCAGCGCCGTCGTGCAGGCCTCCGGCATCATTCCCGCCAATTTCCGACTGGATACCGAGCTGATACGACTGCAACAAAATTTTACGACCAAACCCGGAAAAATAGTGCTGACGCTGCGTGCGCAATTGATAGACCTGAAAGATAAACGCGTCGTCGCCGAGAAACTTTTTGATGAATTCGAGAATACCGACAGCGATGATGCCTACGGCGGGGTTGTCGCTACAAATCGCGCTTTGCAACGTGTTTTGGCGCAACTGGCCGAATTTAGCCTTAACGCATCCGCCAGCCCCTAGCAGGTGTAAGATATTGCCAGTTAACTCTCACCAGGAGGTTCCATCATGAAAAATGATACATTCGAAGCTGATGTTTGCAGCGCCGTCGAGCAAGGACACGATGTGCAGGAAATGGTGCGTCAACTCACCTTGCGCCGCATCAGCCAGCGCTCGCTGGATATTGAATCGTTGCGACAAATCGCACACGCAGTGCTGCGCGGCGCGCGGGCCGGGGTACAGAAAGAACTGAACCTGTCAGCGGCACAAACGGACACCGCACGCACACAACTCAAACACACCATCGCAGGTCTTGATATGGCGCTGGCGCAGATGGCAAGCGCGGCAAGACTGGCAATAGAAGAAGCAACCAGCCGTGCGCAAAAATATTCCAGCGAGGACCTTGTTCGCGCGCGCACCGACCTGGAAAGCCTCGATGAAATGTTTCTGGAAACGTTGCAAGTTTCGTCTGCCGACGCACGCGACGCGGCGGGAGAAATATTGCACGATCTGGCAGCGCACTCCCGCACCCACGGCACACTTCTCGGCGCACAGATCAGGGAGTCGTTGGCGGTCATTACACACCAACTGGGCGAGGCGAGCCGCGCTCAGGCGGTTGCGGGTCTGCATCTGGCGCAGGCCACGACAGACCTGTTGCGTCAGATCGCGGCAGGCGTACAGACCGGGGTTGCCGACCACGTCAAACCTGACCAGTCCAAACACAAGGCGGGCTGATGCTATTACAGGCACTGGTGGCGGTACGCGACCTGTCGCGTTTGCAGGACATTGCCGCCATCCTGATCCGCTACGGATTAGGCGATGTCGTAGCCCGCATGGGCCTGACCGGTGCGCTCGAACGTGCGGGTCAGGTATTGCATCGTAGCAACGCGGCTGAGTATGCTCACCTGCCCGCCCCCACCCGCGTGCGGCGGGCGCTGGAAGAAATGGGGCCGACCTTCGTCAAACTGGGGCAAGTGCTTGCTACCCGCGTAGATTTATTTGAACCCGAATGGATCGCCGAATTCGGCAGACTGCAGGACAATGCACCGCCAGTCCCCTATGCCGATATTCGCCAACAGCTGATTGAAGATCTGGGTGCCGCGCCCGAAGAACTGTTCGCCTCATTCGATCCGGTTCCGCTGGCAGCCGCCTCCATC
>JBBRBS010000042.1:0-13364 GCA_038205615.1 Burkholderiales bacterium
CCCATCCCGAACAGGACAGTGAAACGACTCCGCGCCAATGATAGTGTGGATTACCCATGTGAAAGTAGGTCATCGTCAGACTCCTTACAAACAAAAACCCCCTCCGGAAACGGTGGGGGTTTTTGCTTTGTGCAGAATAAAATATCGATGAGCCTAATGAATGCAGTGCAAGACCTTCTCGACTATCGCCGAGAAGGTCTTGTGACGATACCGAAGAAATCTATATAAAAGGTCGAAGTCACAACAAGTCGCTCTGACACAGAGCGGCTTGTTTCAGCGACACATCTAAATTAAATATAGGCTGGAGCTAAAGTAGGTCATTCCCGGATCAGGTCCGGGGCAGGCTCTCGACGGACATGATTGGCAGTGATTCTTTGAAATTGCTTTTAAATTTCCTCGTATGATAAGCACGGGTAACTTGGACTGGATTAAGGCAGAGCGGTCTACGTCCGCAGCGTCTCGTCAATTGACGGTCAGTATATTAAGCCGAATGTATCCCGCCCCCGTCTTATGGATCTTGCGCAACAATATATAAGTCAAAATTACTCGGCCAGAGATTGGCCGCGGGTAGCGGGTTAGCCCAGGCGGTAATGTCGACGTCGCCCAGATAGAAATCTCCACTGGTGATGAAATTCGTTGTCGGGTAAGTTCCCAAGGTCTGCGATAATCGCGGACTTCCATCCAATTCAATTTACATGTCCATCGTTCGTGTCGCACTTGATATTCCGCTGCCCACCCTGTTTGATTACACGGTGGCTGAGTCCGTTTTGCCGGGGCAGCGGGTCATCGTGCCATTTCGACGACGTCAGATGGTCGGCGTGGTGATGGAGTGTGTTGCGGATTCTGATGTTGCGGCCAATCGTATTAAGCCGGTGGATCGGGTTTTGCACGACAGTGCGCCAATTTCGGCTAATCTTCGTCATCTTCTGCGATTTTGCAGCGATTATTATCACTACCCGATCGGTCAGACGGTGCTGTCGGCCTTGCCGACACGACTGCGTTCTGACAAACCGATCACGATCAAGCCGGTTCTGCACTATCGTTTAACCAACAGTGGCGCGGCGCTTGATCCGGCAGTTTTCCCGAAACGCAAAATTATTGCGCGGCGCATTCTCGACAAATTAACTGTGCAGCCCTGCAATCTTGCGCAACTGAAAACAATTTCATCAACGGCAGGCGCGCAGGTGGCATGGCTGGAGGCGGAAGGGTGGGTTGAGTCTTGTGATGCAACAACCACGCCCGTTAGTGTCGCCAGTCATACCTTCGCCAACGCACACCAGTTGACGGCTGAACAGCAGCTGGCGGTGGACAGCGTGACCGATTCGAATGGCTATGCCTGTTTTCTGCTGCACGGGATTACCGGCAGCGGCAAGACGGAAGTCTATGTGCATTTAATCAATCACATATTGCAGCGAGGCGGGCAGGTGCTGTTGCTGGTGCCTGAGATCAATCTTACGCCGCAACTGGAAGATTATTTCCACAGCCGATTCCCCGATGCTGCGCTGGTCAGCCTGCACAGCGGTTTGTCCGAAAATGAGCGATTGCAAAACTGGCAGCAGGCTCAGACGGGTGCTGCGCAAATCGTGCTGGGCACGCGTTTGTCCGTTTTCGCCGAACTGCCAGGACTGGCGTTGATTATCGTGGATGAGGAACATGACAGCTCGTTCAAACAACAGGACGGGCTGCGCTACTCGGCGAGGGATGTAGCCATTTTCCGTGCCAGCCAAAGCGGTGTGCCAATTGTACTGGGTTCGGCGACGCCGTCTCTTGAGAGTTACCACAATGCACAGACCGGACGTTACCGGTTGCTCAGGCTGACAGGCCGTGCGCAGGCCGATGCGCGTCTTCCGGCGGTGAGTTGTATCAATACCGAACAAACGCTGATGACAGAGGGCATCAGTGAAAAGCTGCTGCGCGAAGTCGAACTGCGAATATCGCGCGGTGAACAAAGTCTGCTGTTCATCAATCGTCGCGGTTATGCGCCTGTGCTGACGTGCCGGGAGTGCGGCTGGCTGTCTGATTGCCTTCATTGCGCAGGAAAAATGGTGCTGCATCTCAAAGATCAGCGATTGCGCTGTCATCATTGCGGCTATCAGTTGCGCGTGCCGAAAGTTTGCCCCACTTGCGCTCACCCCGAGCTGCATCCGGTCGGCAGCGGCACTCAGCGTGTTGAAAGTGTATTGCAGGACCGTTTTCCTGAAGCGCGCATCTTGCGGGTTGACCGGGACAGTACGCGCAACAAGCGTGCTTGGGAAATCATGCGTGAGCAGATCCACGCGAATCAGGTAGATATTCTTGTCGGCACGCAAATGCTGGCCAAGGGTCATGATTTTCCTGCACTAACGCTGGTCGGTGTACTCAATCCGGATGGTGCTTTGTACAGCTGCGATTTTCGTGCCGCCGAGAAATTATTCGCCCAGCTGATGCAGGTCTCCGGGCGTGCGGGCCGTGCGGAAAAGCCGGGTGAAGTGCTGATCCAGACGGCCTTTCCCGACCATCCGCTATTTCGCTGTTTGCAGAACCACGATTTCGAAGGCTGGGCTGCCTCCCAGTTGGCCGAGCGCGAGATGGCGGGATTCCCGCCGTTCGTATTCCAGGCGATGTTGAGGGCGGAAGGCATTGCAGAAACTGACGTTTACGGCTATCTCAATAAGGCTCGAGGTGCCGCCATCGAACTGAAACATCCCGTCGATATACTCGGCGTCGTTCCCGCATCGCTTGCGCGGCGCGCAAACCATGTTCGGGCACAATTACTGATTCAGGCAGGCAGTCGCCGCGAATTGCAGCAATTCCTGCGCGCCTGGCAGCCGCAGTTGGATGCCTTATCTGCGCCGAAGCTGCGTTGTTCGCTGGACATCGACCCATTGGAGTTTTGAAATATCCCGTTGATGGAAGTCGTCAATGTGCCGTGTATAATCCACGCAACTTTCACCTATGTGCTAAAAAATGATCAAAGATATTCAGAGATTTACCCTTGCCGATCTGGCCTTGCCGATCAAGACCCTTTTTACCGGCTACCTGCTTGTCGTCGGCCTGGGCTTGCTGTTCGCGGGCGCGCAGATCATGCTGACTCATGGCATGGCAGATGGCAAGCCAGGACTTTCTGTCGATGACATCGTTTACAGTTATCACGGCAATCATGACGGCCCGGATGCTTCCAAGCTGGAATCGAAACTTCACGGTTCAATGAAGGATAATGCGCCGCCCGAAGTTCGCATGGCGCTGCTCAAATGGGCTCACGCCGGTGCACCCGCTGCTGAATGGGAAACTGAGATCAAGCCGCAAGTTGATCAATATTGCGCTCCTTGTCATGCAAATATGCCAGGTCTGGCCAATGTTGCCGATAAGGCGGTGATGGATCAGATGACAAAACGCGATGAGGGCGCTTCTTTCTCCACATTGACCCGCGTCTCACATATCCACCTGTTTGGTATTTCCTTTATCTTTTTCTTCGTGGGCTGGATATTTACCTATGCGACCGGGTTTTCGCCCAAAGTTAAGGCTGTGCTGATCTTCACCCCTTTCGGTTTTCTGATTGTGGACGTGATCTCATGGTGGCTGACCAAGCTGGACCCTAACTTCGCCTGGCTGGTGATTATCGGCGGTTTCGGCTACAGCATGGCATCTACCGTGATGATTTGTACCTCGCTGTATCAGATGTGGATCATGCCGATGCGTACGATCAAACCGGTCACTCCGCCCGAAGCCTGATCGACCGTGTTCAATGTAATCTTGCTGCTTGATGCGATCGCCGGCATTGCCGGGACTGATGCTGTTCTGACAGGGGAGGCTGCCAGTCCTTATTTCACGGACTGGCGTGGTCGTTATGCCGGGAATGCGCTGGCCGCAGTATTCCCATCCAGCGCAACTCAGGTCTCGGAGATCGTCAAGTTATGTGTGGCGCAGCAAGTTGCCATCGTGCCTCAGGGTGGCAACACCAGCTTGTGCGGTGCGAGCGTGCCGCTGCCGGAGGGGCGTCAGATCGTTTTGAATTTGTCGCGCATGAATCAGATACGCGCGGTCGATGCGATCAACTACACGATGACAGTCGAGGCGGGTTGTAAGCTGGCTACGTTGTATGACGCGGCAGAGCAAGCAAATCGCCTGTTCCCGCTTGGTTTGACGGCTATCGCACCGCATTGCGAAATCGGCGGCAATCTTTCCACCAATGCGGGTGGCATCGGCGTGTTGCGTTACGGCAGTGCGCGCGATTTAGTGCTCGGGCTGGAAGTGGTGCTGCCTGACGGGCGTATCTGGAACGGCTTACGCAGCCTGCGCAAGGACAACACCGGTTATGATCTGAAGCACTTATTCATCGGTGCAGAGGGTACGCTGGGCATCATCACGGCGGCGGTTATAAAATTGTTTCCGCGTCCGCAGTCCACCGCCACGGCCTGCGTGGCCATTGCCAGCCCTGAAGTTGCGGTGCGTTTGCTGGCGTATATTCGCGCGACATGCGGACAGGCGCTGAGCGGCTTCGAAATCATTTCGCGCAACTGCCTGGATCTGGTTTTCAAGCATATCGACGATACGCATGAGCCATTCAAGAAGAAATACGAATGGTATCTGCTGATCAAGATCGATGATGTGCAGCAAAGTGTACCTGCGGACACCATTCGCAACAGCCTGCTCAATTTCGGTGGGGAGGTGCAGGCGTTCAGTATTGCCGGCGATGCGCGGCAGGCTGAAGGCTGGTGGAATCTGCGCAAGAACATCAGCGAGGCGCAAAAGCGCGAAGGGTTCAGCATCAAGCATGACGTTGCCGTGCCGGTGAGTCGTGTGGCAGAATTTATCGCGCAGGCAAGCCGCGCATTGCGTGGTCGATTTGCAGGAATACGCATCGTAGCCTTCGGTCATATGGGCGATGGCAACATTCACTACAACGCCTCCATGCCCGATGCCGCCGGCAATAACGCATTTGTTGAGCAGCACGAGGTAGAGGTGAACCGCATCGTTTATCAGGTTGTGGCGAGGCTAAATGGCAGTATCAGCGCCGAGCACGGTCTGGGGCAGCTCAAGCGGGAAACCATACGTGATTACAAAGACCCGCTGGAAATGGAGTTGATGCGCACCATTAAGCTGGCGTTCGACCCCGAAGGGTTGATGAATCCCGGCAAAGTGATTTAAAGCTTGTAGCTTGTAGCTTGTGGCAGAAATCCTGTTGTTGGTTAATCTGAATTTACCACTTAGCACTTAGCACTTTCCGGAGGTAAATATGGCAGCTCAATCTGAAATCACCAACATGGCCTTGTTCTGCGATTTCGAGAACGTGGCGCTGGGCGTGCGTGACGCAAAGTTTGCACAATTCGACATCAAGAAGGTGCTGGAGCGCCTGTTGCTCAAGGGCAGCATCGTGGTCAAGAAGGCCTATTGTGACTGGGATCGCTATAAGGAATTCAAGGCGACCATGCATGAGGCTGCATTTGAGCTGATCGAAATTCCGCATGTCCGCCAATCGGGCAAGAATTCCGCCGACATCCGTATGGTCGTGGACGCGCTGGATCTGTGCTACACCAAAGCCCACATGGACACCTTTGTCATCATCAGCGGAGATTCCGACTTCTCGCCGCTGGTGTCCAAACTGCGCGAGAACAACAAGTACGTGATTGGCATCGGCGTGAAATCTTCGACCTCGGATTTGTTGAGCGCTAACTGCGATGAGTTCATTTTCTATGATGATCTGGTGCGCGAACAGGAAGCCAAGCTAAAGCGCGCCGAGAAAAATGCGCCTGCCAAGGCCGTCGCCGGTAAGACTAAAGTGCAGGCAGCTAAGGGAGAAGACGACAAGCGACAGGAAGCGTTAGATTTCATCGTGGAAACAGTCGAGGCCCTGATCGCCGAGCGCGGTTCGGATGAAAAAATATGGGGGTCTATGGTCAAGACCACCCTGCAGCGCCGCAAACCGGGCTTTACAGAATCTTCATTCGGCTATCGCTCCTTCAAGGAACTGGTCGAGGACGCGCAGCGGCTCAAGTTGCTGATGGTGGTGCGCGACGAGAAGTCGGGCCAATACACGATCCGCTTGCCAGCAGCTGAATAGTGCCAGAAGGATGCGGTGACGCATGGTTTTGGCGTCTTTTCGACCGTCCCTGATTGGTGACATGAGAGGCATTGGTGAGCAGCTGGTTAGTATATTCAACACTGATTTCTTGTGATTCGCGAGGTCGGGGACGGTAAGACTGCCTTTCTGGAACTTTCGACCCAGAGTAGATACCAACATCCGTTCAAGTAGAAAGTAGTGTGTAAGATTATGGCTGAAAATCAGCGGGAGATTTTAAGCAAGGTTCCAGAAATCACTTTGGCCTTTTGGGGAATAAAAATCCTGGCTACAACCTTGGGTGAAACTGGGGGCGATGCTTTGTCGATGTCAATGAATCTTGGCTATCTCGTGAGTACCGGAATCTTTGCAGTCCTCTTTGTTAGCGCGGTATTGGTTCAAATCAGGACCAAGAAATTTCATCCCGTTGTGTACTGGACTACCATTATCGCTACGACTACGGTGGGGACAACGCTGGCCGACTTTGCGGACCGTTCTCTTGGGATTGGATATGCAGGCGGAGCCGCTATCCTGTTTATATTACTTATGGCCTCGCTGATGCTCTGGTATCGGACGCTAGGATCAGTTGCCGTGGATACAGTAAGCTCGCCAAAATCCGAGATGTTCTATTGGGTAACCATCATGTTTTCGCAAACACTGGGAACAGCTCTTGGAGACTGGACTGCTGATACAGTCGGGCTGGGATATAGCGGCGGTGCTGTCGTGTTTGGAACAATGTTGGCGGTAATCGCGGCGGCATACTACCGGACAAAGATTTCTCACACAGTGCTATTCTGGGCGGCATTCATACTTACCCGCCCCCTCGGTGCTGTTGTGGGTGATTTTCTCGATAAGCCCATTATCAAGGGTGGTTTGGCGTTGAGCCGATATTCAGCCTCTGCCGCACTTCTTGCTGCAATTGTGCTGTGCATCTTTGTTTTTAGTCAGAAGCCCGTAAAGCGAGCCCATTGAAAGTCGAAACGGGTCGATTGGAGCCGGTTAATTCAAGTGATTTACATTAAAATCAAAGCCCCCTCCTGCCTGATCGCCGCCGGCTAAAAGGCGCTTTGGCTATAAGCACATTGTCCCGGAAGCGGCGGTTGAAAGGCAATCCTGTATTGTGAGCAAGTTCATAAACAAATGAATATTGCCCAAGTGTTATAATCCGCCCCTATCTAAAGGTGCTGTCAAATGTCCGTCGTATTAAATTTCAAATCCCACATTTCCGAATTGTTTGCGCATGCGTTGCGCGAGGTCGCGCCCGACCAGGATGGCGCGACGATATTGATCGAGCGTCCCAAGCAGGCATCGCATGGCGATTACGCCTGCAATCTGGCGATGCAACTGGCCAAGCCGTTGAAGAAATCGCCGCGCGACATCGCGCAGGCGTTGATAAACGTGCTGCCGAAATCGGATGTGATTGAGCAAGTCGAAATCGCAGGCGCAGGATTTATCAATCTGCGCATCACCGGTGCCGCAAAACAGGCGATCGTGCATGCCGTGTTGCATGCGGGCGCCGGTTACGGTCACATTCATCTGGGTGCAGGAAGAAAAGTTCAGGTGGAGTTTGTCTCGGCCAATCCGACAGGCCCGCTGCATGTGGGGCATGGCCGGGGTGCTGCGGTGGGCGATTGTTTGTGCAACGTGCTGCATGCGGCAGGCTGGAATGTCACGCGCGAGTTTTATTACAACGATGCGGGCGCGCAGATTGAAAACCTGATGCGCTCGGTGCAGTTGCGCTGCAAGGGCGTCACGCCGGATGATCCGTCCTGGCCGGAGGCCGGCTATCGCGGCGATTACATCAATGATGTCGCGCGCGCCTATATGGCCTGTGAAACGGTGGAAGCCGATGATCAGCGCACGACCGGCTGTGGTGACATAGAAGATACCACGGCGATCCGTCATTTTGCCGTCGCCTATCTGCGCCGCGAGCAGGATCTGGATCTGCGCGCCTTCAATGTGGAGTTCGATGTGTTCTCGCTGGAGTCCGCGCTGTACAGCGAAGGAAAAGTCGATGAAACGGTCGATCGCCTGATCGCCAGCGGCCACACCTACGAGCTGGACGATGCGCTGTGGCTGCGCACCACCGATTTTGGCGATGATAAAGACCGCGTGATGCGCAAATCGGATGGCGGCTATACCTATTTCGTGCCTGACGTGGCCTATCATCTGGAAAAGTGGCGGCGTGGTTTTGTCCGTGTCATCAATGAGCAGGGTGCGGATCATCACAGCACGATCACGCGCGTGAGGGCCGGGCTGCAGGCGCTGGATATCGGGATTCCGAAGGGCTGGCCTGACTACGTGTTGCACCAGATGGTGACGGTGCTCAAAAACGGCGAAGAGGTTAAAATTTCCAAACGCGCCGGCAGCTATGTCACGCTGCGCGATTTGATAGACGAAGTCGGCTGCGATGCGACGCGCTATTTCCTCGCAGCGCGCCACCCCGACTCGCAACTGGTTTTCGACATCGATCTGGCCAAATCAAAGAGCAACGACAATCCTGTCTATTACATCCAGTATGCCCATGCCCGCATCAGCACGGTGCTGGATATCTGGGGCGGCGAACGGCTGGATCTGTTGCAGGCGGACGTCAGTTTGCTCGATAGCGAATATGAAACCGCCCTGTTGCAGCAACTGATTGATTATCCTCAGGTAATTGAAAATGCGGCGCAGGACCTAGCGCCGCATCTGGTCGCGTTCTACCTGAAGGATTTAGCGGCTGCGTTCCACAGCTATTATAATGCCTCGCGTTTTCTGGTCGATGATGAGGCGGTCAAGTGCGCGCGTCTGGCGCTGATCGCAGCGGCGGCACAGGTAATGTGCAACGGCCTGGCTTTGCTGGGTGTCAGCGCGCCGGAAAAAATGTAGTTTCAGTTGAAATACCCTACAGGGAATAAATATGAGCAGAGTAGCAGGCAATAAATCCGCAGCGCCGAAGAAGAGTGGCAGTCCGATGCTAATGGGTATTCTGGTGGGGATGGTGGTGGGCGTTGCTCTGGCAGCCGGGTTGGCCTGGTTCATCCTGAAATCACCCAGCCCGTTCGTTAACAAGGAACAATTGGCCAAGGTGGAAATCGCCCCGGCCGTCGTTGAAGTTGCCAGGCCTGCGGTTGTTAAACCTGCTGTTGAGGCTGCGGTGGCAGGTGCTTCGGGCGTGGAGGAGGCAAAGCCGCGCTTTGAGTTCTACAAGGTGTTGACGGACAAGCCGGATGCAGCAGCAGATGTGCAGCCCAAGACGGCCGAGAAAGCCAAGCCCGCCGAGAGCAAGTCTGCGCCCAGGTACTTGCAGGCGGGTTCATTCGCGAGTGCATCGGATGCTGAAAATCTGAAGGCCAGTCTGGCGATGAAGGGACTCGAAGCTAGCGTGCAGACGGTGTCGATTCTAGGCAAGGGCGACATGAATCGCGTTCGGGTAGGCCCCTTTCAGAGTGAGCAGGAAATGAACGCTGCACGCGCTACGTTAAAGTTAAACGGCGTGGAAGCGACCCCGGTGCGCTGATTCGCCGCATTTTTTCGTCGTCACAAAAGGAGATATAAATGAAAGTTAGTATGAAAATTCTGCTTGTCGCAGCGCTGCTGTTCTGCGGTACGACCTTTGCCGCTGTTCAGGGACGTGATTACACCTTGCTGAATCCGGCGCAGCCTGTCGGCACCAAGAAAATCGAAGTGCTGGAATTCTTCTTTTATGAATGTTCGCACTGTTTCCATTTGCACGGCGAACTGGCCGCATGGGAAAAGACCATGCCAGGTGACGTTGAGCTGACGTTTGTACCGACGATTTTCCGTGATTCCACCGAGCCGCTGGCACGTGCCTATTACACGCTGGAAAATATGGGCAAAATCAAGCAGTTGGATGATGCGATTTACCAGGCGATTCATGTCAAACAGGCCAACTTGTACGATCTGGATACGATAGGTGCATTCGTCGCCGGCAACGGTGTGGACAGAGCGAAGTTCTCGGCTGACTATAATTCGTTCACGGTGAACAGCAAAGTCGTGCGCGCCAAGCAGATGATCCGCAGCTATGGCATCAACGGTACGCCGACGCTGGTCGTGGATGGCAAATATGCGATCACCGGTCTGCAGCCTGCCGACACGATCCGCGTGCTGAATGAAGTGATTGCGATGGCGCGTAAGGAACACCCCGCAGCCCATGCGGGCAAGGCAAAATCCAAGTAATTCATCATTATCAATTCTGATATATCCCGCCTTCGCGTCGTCATCACTGGCGCGTCGAGCGGATTAGGTTTGGCGCTCGCGCGTCAATATCTTGAGCAGGGTGCGTACGTCGCAGCCTTTGCCCGTCGCGGCGAGTTGCTGCAAGGTCTAGCCGAGCAATTCCCGGGGCAGGTTCATTGCTACGCGCTGGATGTGCGGGATGCGGCCGCTGTCCGGCAGGCCGCCCTGCATTTCATTGAACAGGTCGGTGTCCCTGATCTGGTTATTGCCAACGCCGGGGTCAGCGTCGGCACGCTCACCGAATATGCCGAAGACATCGATGCTTTTGAGCAGGTGATGGACATCAACGTGCTGGGCATGGTGAAAACCTTTCAGCCCTTTGTGGCATTGATGCGCGCAGCAGGTCATGGCACGCTGGTCGGCATCGCCAGCGTGGCGGGATTCCGTGGCTTGCCCGGCGCAGGTGCCTATTCTGCTTCCAAGGCCGCCGCGATCACCTATCTGGAATCGCTTCGGGTCGAACTGCATGGCAGCGGCGTTGCGGTGGTCACGATATGTCCCGGTTACATCAGGACCACGATGACGAAGATCAATCCCTATCCAATGCCGTTTATTCTGAACGCCGACGAAGCGGCACGCCGCATGGTGCGCGCCATTGCCAGGCAGACATCATTCTCGGTGATTCCCTGGCAAATGGGCCTCGTGGGCGTACTGCTCAGGTTGCTGCCACGCAGAATATATGACCGCTTGTTTGCCCATGCGCCACATAAACCTCGCGGCCTGCTCTGACATCCCCGCCTGCCGCCTGAGGTAGCTTTGATTGTTGCCGCTCGAACCCAAAAAAAATGCCCCTGAACCTTTAAGCTCAGGGGCGAAGTTCTTAACCATTTGGGAGGAGTTAAGATACCCATTCAGGGAGGTAAATGGGTGGAAGCTCGCGCTAACTACATACTCAGGCAGGGTAATTTTAAAAAAGTTCCAATTTGTTTGAAAAATATAAGCGGCGCGAAATTTGCCGAATGCCAAGGGCGTGCCCATTCAGGTAAAAAGGCAAGGAAAGTGCCGGATTCCCTGCCTTGACGGTAACTGATCCGTCTGTCTCCTGTGCTCGAATGCTGACCTTGCAGATCGATAAATCGGCTAAAATGCACACATTCCAATTTACAGGGACCGCTACCATGCGCTTCTTATCCTTTTTGCTGCTGAGCGGCCTTTCAATTTCTGCATTTGCAGCTCAGCCGGTACCCGGCAATCTGGAACCGCTGCCGGCCCCTCCCGCATTTACATCCGAAGCGGAAACATCGCCCGGCGACGAAGCGGAGATCACCATTACCAAGCCCTCTGAACTGTCGATTGAAGAATATCGCTCGGGCGGCAGGATCTACATGATCAAGGTGACGCCCAAGGTCGGTCCTCCTTACTACCTGATCGACCAGCGCGGCGACGGCAAGTTTGCCCGCCAGGAGAGCCTCGATTCCGGCTTCCGCCCGCCACAATGGGTCATTCACCGCTTCTAAGCTATGTCTGTTTACACTACCGTTACCGAGGCGGAGCTGGCCGCCTGGCTGGCTGAATATTCACTGGGGCAGTTGCTGGAGTTGCAGGGTATCGCTTCCGGCATCGAAAATACCAATTATTTCGTCACCACCAGCAACGGGCGCTTCGTGCTCACGCTGTTTGAAAAGCTCACCGCTGTCGAATTGCCGTTCTACCTGAACCTGATGGCCCACCTGGCGCGTCACGGCATTCCCTGCCCGGCGCCGATGGCAAATCGGCACAATCAGTTTCTGGGTGAACTCAATGGTAAGCCCGCCTGCATCGTCAGCCGGCTTGCCGGCAAGTCCACCACTGCACCGACGCAAGTTCAGTGTGCGGCGATGGGGGGTATGCTGGGGCAGATGCACATAGCCGGACAAAGTTTTTCGCAGATCATGCCCAACCCGCGAGGGGCATCGTGGCGCGCTGCAACCTTGTCGCAGGTGAAGCCCTTCGTCAATGCTCAACAAGCGGCCTTGCTGGACAGTGAGATCGCGTTGCACGCAGAACCCGGCGATACGGCGTTGCCGCAAGGGCTGATTCACGCCGACTTGTTCCGCGACAATGTGCTGCTGGAAGGCGAACGGGTCGGCGGCCTGATTGATTTTTATTTCGCCTGCACCGATGCCTTGTTGTATGACGTGGCGATCACCGTCAATGACTGGTGCATAAATGCAGACGGCACGCTCGACGCTGCGCGCGCGCAGAGTTTCCTGCGCGCTTATCATTTGGTGCGCCCGTTGCAGGAGAATGAACGGCAGGCCTGGTCGCTGATGTTGCGGCAGGCGGCCTTGCGTTTCTGGCTGTCACGGCTGTACGACCTGCATCAGCCGCGCGACGGTGAATTGATCCATGCGCATGACCCCGTTCATTTCGAGCGCGTACTGAAAAATCACATTTCAGCGGGGCAGGCAGTCTGGCTGTAAGTGCAGTTCTCTACCTACGGCTGAGAGTTGCGGTCAAAACTATTCATTAGGAAAAAATGGAACCACTACGTTTGGAAGCCAACCGGGGTTTGCAATGGATCAAAAAGGGCTACGGTCTGTTTATGAAGGCGCCGCTGCTGTGGATCGTGCTGCTTGCGATCTGTTTCGTCGCGGCAGCCGGTCTCTCCGCCGTGCCGGTGATAGGCGAACCACTGGTCAGTCTGTTGATGCCGGTCGTCGTGATCGGTCTGATGGCCGGCTGCCGTTCGCTGGAGTTGGGCGATGACCTTGAGTTGGCGCATCTGTTCACAGGCTTTACACGCCACACCTCGCACCTGATCACGCTGGGCGGCATTGCGCTGGTCGGGCAATACCTGATTTTCGGCGCGATGATGATGGCAGGCGGCGCGACGCTGGTCGGCATCCTGATGAATAATCAGGCGCCCACAGACCCGGATGTGATCCGGGAGGCTGTCGCCGGCGCGGGGGCTGCCGTGATGATCGGTGTCGCGCTGTTCAGTTTGTTGCTGATGGCCATGCAGTTCGCGCCGATGCTGGTTTTCTTCCGCAATATCGCCCCGGTGGCTGCGATGCAACTCAGCCTGCGCGCGTTCACCCACAATGTCGGTGCGATGTTCGTGTATGGCATGGCTTTCCTGCTGCTGGCGATACTCGCCAGCATGCCG
>JBBRBS010000043.1:0-13243 GCA_038205615.1 Burkholderiales bacterium
ACCGCATCAACACGGCGGCAGGTTTCATTCAGCACAACATGCCACTGGGTCGTGGTGAATCGCTGAGTGAACAGGAAGCGTGGGATGTGGCATCCTACATCAACATGCATGAACGTCCTCAGGATCCGAGGCTGATCAATGGTGACATCGAAGCCACCCGTAAAAAGTTTCATGAAGGCGATGGTGTGAATTTATACGGTGTGACCGTTGACGGCGTCTTGATCGGACAAGGAATCAAGTAATTCAGTTGGCTGACGAGCGTCCTCTGCTCGCCAGCCAGCCTTCACCTGATTTACAAAAGCCGGCTGTGTCTTCCCGGTCGTGAAATCCGCCGGTTTGTCCTGAGCTAAGCACCGTCTCTCTGCGCTGATCCTTGCTCAGATACCTATCTGATGCGATCAGTCTAAAACCCCTGTATTTTACCCTGCGAAAATTTGCCGTATTCTCGGGCAGATACGTTTTTAAGTGCAGGCGGCGAACATCAAACCTTTGTTGCGAAAAGATTCTGTTGCGGTTGATTGTTGAATCCTCCCTCTATATCATCTGTGGCAGTAAAGTAAGGTTTACCCATTCCATGAAAAAAGTTTCCCTGAGCGAAATCCTGACACCCGCCGTCGTGACGGTTGCGCCGGATGCGATCATTGCTGATGTGATGGCGATGATGTCGCAGCTTTCCATCAGTTGTGTCGTCGCCGTAGATGACGAACAACATCCGCTGGGCGTATTTACTGAGCGTGACGCAGTGGGCCTGTTGGCTGATCGGCGCGATGCCGGTCAGGTGCAGATGGCGCAGATCATGAGTGCCCCGCCGTTGTGCGCCGAATCGGATATGGATTTTCGCGCTGCTTACCGCATGCTGCTGGAGCACAAATTTCGCCATCTGGTCGTGGTCGATCCCAATAATCAGGTACTTGGAATCATTACGGAAGGCGATCTTCTGCGCTACCTCGATGTGGGCGACTTGTCCGAATTCAAGACCGTTGGCAAAATCATGTCGTGTAAAGTCGTCACAGCCGATGTCGATGACACCTTAGCGGATGCTGTCGCCAGCATGCACCTGCATCATTACAGTTGCGTGGTAATCACGCGTGACGCTAGTCCGGTGGGTATCCTCACCGAGCGGGATGCGGTCAGGTTGGCACCGGTCATCGCCGATGCTGCCAGCGTTGCATTAAACAGTTATATTCAGGGTGTATTGATAACCGCCACGCCCGAGATGACCCTGCCAGATGCCATTGCGCTGATGAGAGGTCATAAAATCCGACACCTTGTGATTGCAGAGCAAGGTCGCCTGCTTGGCATCATCACTCGCCATGATCTGGTCAAAACCTTGCAGGGCAGTTACGTCAATTTTCTGCATGAAACGATACAGATGCAGCGCAGCGAGCTGTTCCAATTGGGCCAGCAGCGCACCTTGTTTAAATTGCATGCGGCAGCCCTGGAAGCCTCAGCCAACGCCATCGTCATCACTGACAAGGAATCGCTGATTCAGTGGGCGAATCCTGCCTATTCAAAGTTGACCGGATACGCATTGGAAGATGCTATCGGCAAGCAGCCGAAGGAGCTGGTCAAATCAGGCCTGCAGGACCCGGCGTTCTACGAAGTGCTGTGGCAAACCATACTGAGCGGCAATGTGTGGCAGGGTGAGGTTGTCAACAAGCGTAAGGATGGCACACTCTTCCTGCAGGAAATGACCATCACGCCTGTGCGTACAGATGAGGGCGACATCACTCATTTTATCGCCATCAAGCAGGATATCAGCGAACGCCGAAAAATCGAAGAGCGTTTGCGCGAAGCCGCTGCCGTGATGGAGAACACACATGACGGTGTGGTGATTACCGATACCACGCCCCGCATACTCGCTGTCAATGAGGCTTATACGACGATCACAGGTTACAGCGCGGACGATGTGATCGGCAAAAATCCTAATATCATCAGTTCCGGCCGTGCAGACAAGGCTTTTTATGAGGTGATGTGGGCGCAGGTGCTGAAGGACGGCTACTGGCAGGGTGAGGTGTGGAACAGGCGCAAGAGCGGTGAGTGCTATCCGCAACTGCTCACAATCAGCACGATCTATGACGACGAACAGCAGCCTGCGCGCTATGTTGGCGTGTTCGCCGACATCAGTCAGCTCAAGGAGAACCAGGCGAAGCTCGAGTTCATGGCGCACCACGATCCGCTGACAAGGCTGCCGAATCGTTCACTGGCTGAATCAAGGCTGGAACACGAAATCGAACAGGCGCACCGCCACGCGTATCAGATTGCCGTTTTGTTCATTGATCTGGATCGTTTCAAGGCGGTCAATGACAGCTTTGGGCATCTGGTCGGCGATGAGTTGCTGTGTGCCGTCTCCGAACGTCTCGGAGTGCGGGTGCGCGAAGGCGACACGCTGGGCCGGCTGGGCGGTGATGAATTCATTCTGCTGGCCAGTCCGCTTGTTGATGCGCAGGATGCCGCCGTGATCGCGCGCGATGTCATCAATGCTTTGAGCGAACCCTTCACGCTGGCCGGCAATCTGGAGATTTTCATCGGAGGCAGCATCGGGATCAGCCTGTTCCCTCAGGACGGCGTGACCGTGCTGGAGCTGATGAGGAATGCCGATGCTGCGATGTATCTCGCGAAGAAAAACGGCCGCAATCAGTTTTCCTTTTATACGAAAGAGCTCAACGCCGGTGCCTGCGCTCAGCTGTCAATGGAAAATGACTTGCGTCGTGCACTGTCGCAAAATGAGTTGATCCTGCACTACCAGCCCAAAGTCGATTTACAAAGCGGAAAGATTTGCGGAATGGAGGCGTTGATACGCTGGCATCGGGGCGGGCAAGAGTGGGTGTCGCCAGCGGTATTTATCCCGCTGGCGGAGAAATCCGGCCTGATCATCGCGATAGGCAGCTGGGTAATCGAGCAGGCCTGTTGGCAAATGCGCAACTGGCTGGATGAAGGTTTTAGCAGTATGGCCGTGTCCATCAATGTTTCGGCGCGCCAGTTTCGCAGCGGAAATCTTGTCAAACTGGTGGCGCAAGCGCTCAATAAATACAGCATTGATGCGGCCTGTCTTGAACTGGAGCTGACCGAATCCATGTTAATGCTGGAGCCGGATCAGGCCGTGCTCACGATGCAGCAACTCAAACAGATCGGCGTAAAGATCTCGCTCGACGATTTTGGTACCGGCTACTCAAGCTTTAGTTATTTGAGCCGCTTTCCAATTGATACGCTGAAAATAGATCAGTCTTTCGTGCGTGATGTCACGACCGAGTCGAATGCGGCAGAAATCGCGTCGGCGATTATCGCCCTTGCACACCGGATGAATTTGCGGGTGATTGCAGAAGGCGTCGAAACTGAGGCGCAATTAGCCTATCTGCTCGAAAAAGACAGCGATGAAATCCAGGGCTTTCATTTCAGCAAAGCGCTATCACCTGACGATATCTCCGAGCTGTTGCGTAGCGGCAGATCACTGCCTTGTGCGCAAAAAATACCCGCCCGCGTCCGCACCTTGCTGATCGTGGATGATGATGCGGGCAGTCTCATTGATGTCGAGCATGCGCTGGAAGGCGAAGACTACGTCATTCTCACCGCTGGTGATGCGCAGTCCGGACTGTCGCAGCTTTCGCTCAATCGCGTGCAAGTGATACTCGCTGTTCAGCATCAGGCAGGCATGAATGTGCTGGAGTTTTTGCACAAGGCAGAAGAAATTTACCCGCAAAGCTGGCGTATCCTGTTGTCGGACGGACACGTTGACACTGGCCTGGTCGCGCAGGCTGCGAATGCCGGCGTCACGCACAAATCCCTCACCAGACCGATTGCGCCCTTGTACATGCGCAAACACCTCGACGAGTCTTTTACCTGCCAGGCTTTGCTGCTTCAATCCGATCCGCTATGATCTTGGTTGACGACCCCCGATTTACCCAGTTGAAAATCAGCGGTCGCCTGCCTACTCCCAAGGGGGTTGCGTTGCAGGTAATCAAGCTGACCCAAGAGGCTGATGCGTCGAATCAGGCTATCGCGCACCTTATCGGCGCTGATCCTGCGTTGAGCGTGCGCGTGATCAAGGCTGCCAATGTGCTGCTTGCCAATTCCTCGCGGCCCGTTGTGACGATCTCGGATGCAGTGATGGTGCTGGGTGCGCGCGGCTTGCGTCAGCTGGTGCTGGGCATCGCACTTATTTCTGATTATCGCAACGGACCCTGCGCAAATTTTGACTACCCTCGTTTCTGGACGCATTCGCTGTTGACCGGCATCGCGGCCAAGCATTTGGCTCAGCACACCCGTCTGGCATCGGTGGATGAAATTTTTGTGGCGGGGTTGTTCTGTCACATCGGCCAGTTGGCGCTGGCGACTGTGTTTACAGATGACTACGGTGTGTTGCTGGCTCAGGCAAAAGGCTCGTCAGCCGCTGTGATGCAGGTGAAGCAACAGAATAAATTTGGCTTCGACGAGGCTGAGTTGAGTGAGGCGATACTCGCCGATATGAACTTTCCCAAGATATTCCAGACATTGGTGCGCCATTGTGAGCAACCTGACAGCGCGCAGCTTGTCGAGGCTTCCCGTGAGTGGCGTTTGCTGAACTTGATGCATCTGGCTAACTTGCTGGCGGATTTGTTTATGGAGAATCCGCCCAAAGGCAGTCCTTTGCTGGATAAAATCCTTCTGCAGGCGCAGCATCTGGCGATAGAGCTGGATGATCTCGTTTTAATTGGTGATGCTTGTGTGCGCGACTGGCTGGAATGGTCTGCGTTGATGAGTATGAATAGTAATTTGAGCATGCCGTTATTTGCTGAGTTGTTTCAAAAGATGGAACAGGCCGGGGAGGTTGCACCGGTGGTAGCCGCCGCGCCGCAGATACGGTCATTGCGTGTGTTGGTGGTGGAAGATGATGCCACCACGTTGATGTTGCTCGAAGCCACGTTGCAAGCTGCAGGTCACAGTGTGGTGAGCGCCCGTAATGGTGTCGAGGCGCTGAGTCTGATCGCGCAGCAGCCGCCGCAACTGGTGGTGAGCGACTGGTTGATGCCCGAAATGGACGGGTTGACGCTGTGCCGCCATCTGCGTGCGAATGACGCATGGCGCAATATCTATATGGTGATACTCACCGCACAGGAAAATCCAGACAGGCTTATCGAAGCGTTTGAAGCGGGTGTGGATGATTATCTGGTAAAACCGATATCCCCGAAGATATTTTTCGCGCGTCTGCGTGCCGCACAGCGCGTCATTCAAATGCAAGCGGAACTGGCCGATGACCGCGAGCAATTGCAACGTTTGGCAAATGAACTCACGGCTGCTAATCAACGCCTGCAGCAATTGGCGCTGACCGATGTTCTGACCGGATTGCCGAATCGGCGTGCTGCGATGCAGCGTCTGGAGCAGGAGTGGTCATCGACCCGGCGTAACCATCGGCCGCTGGTATGCATGATTGTCGATATCGATCATTTCAAATCCATCAATGATAAGTTTGGTCACCCGGTCGGTGATCTCGCTTTGAAAAATACGGCACAGATGCTGCGTCAGGCCGCGCGCGCACAGGATTTGGTGTGCCGGTTTGGCGGTGAGGAGTTTTTGGTGATTTGTCCGGATACCGATATTGCTGCTGCCTACCAGGGTGCTGAACGCTTGCGTCAGCAGGTAGCGTTGATGACAGTCACTGGCGTAACTGCACTGACCATCAGTATCGGTGTGGCGGAAGCAGGGGGCGATATGGCTACGCCGGATGAGTTGCTCAGTCGTGCGGATAAGTGTCTGTATGCGGCGAAACAAGCGGGACGAAATCGAACTGTTTTTGAAATATAAATACGTTTTTTGTAACTAGTTGTTTATCAATAAATAATTATTTAGAAGAAAAGCTAAAGTTTCTTCCAAAGTGGCCGATAACTTGACGAAGTATTAGTTTGACCCCTCGCAAACAATACTTCGCATTGAAACTCCAGTTCGATTACGAACTGGAGTTTTTTGCTTTGTAGGTATTCTTCTTACAATTCGCATGCCAGAAACCCTGCATTAAAATCAGCCTATTTCTATTTGATTTTTTCACGCCGTTCGATCAGAATGCGGTTGTAGAGTTTCGACGTTTAATTTCAGGGTGTTACCTGCCGTTGTTAAATAATAAGGTTAGCGTTTTGGACTCCTATACAAGGGATTAAATATGAACACCATGCAATTGCAAGAAGGTATTCGCGACATCAACCTGACTTATCTGATGCTGGCTCAGCAAATGATCAAGCAGGACAAGTCCGCGGCCATTTTTCGTCTGGGCTTAAGTCAAGAGATGGTCGATCTGATCGGCGGTCTGACGCCCGCACAGATCATCAAGATGGCGAGTTGCAATATGCTGTTGTGCAGTTTCCGCTTTGACGAGAATACTCTGCTGAATATGGTCACTGATTACAGCAAGAGTCGGATGATGGCGCAAATGCATGCGGCTATTTTGATGTCGTCCCAGCCTGTCGAAGAAGTTGCATAGCGGGAAAAAGGTCTGACGTGGCAACCAAAACGGTATTGGGTGAGGCGCAGCAAGTCAAGATCGCTACCGATTTAATTGAGATGGGGGCGCGCCTGCAGGTTTTGCAGGAAGAAACCAGTCTTAGCCGTGAACGACTGCTAAAACTCTACAAAGAAGTCAAAGGTGAATCACCCTCCAAGGGGATGTTGCCCTATTCCACAGACTGGTTTATCAGCTGGCAGCCCAATATTCACTCATCCCTATTCATGGGAATTTACCAGTTTATGGTCAAGAAGGCTGGTGTTGATGGCGTGCATGCGTTGATTACCGCATATCGTTTATATCTGGATCAGGTGCAGGGGATAGAGGGTGGTGAAGTGATATTGAGCATCACACGCGCCTGGTTTCTGGTTCGATTTTTCAATGCCGGCATGATGCAGCTGGTTCCTTGCCGTGAATGCGCCGGCTACTTCGTCACTCATACCAATGAATTGCACAGCCACTATGTGTGCGGCATCTGCCATCCACCCGCGCGTGCAGGGAAAACCAACGCCAAAGCAAAACTACTGGCAGAACAAGTCGGGTAGTATTGGTCGTATCGTCTGATCTTAATAAGATAATCCGAGAAAATGTTGTGCGTGCGCAATCAGACGCCACTCGTTGCGCTGATTTGTTTTAGAATGCACAGGCAGAAATATAAACGAGGAGTGCTGCATGTTAGTTATCGTAGGCTATATAGTCGTATGCGGTTCAATATTTGGTGGTTTTGCTCTGGCCGGCGGTCACTTGGGTGCATTGTGGCAACCGCTTGAATTATTGATGATTTTCGGCGGCGCGATCGGTGCATTTTTCGTCGGGAACAATATGGGCGCTATCAAGGCCACGATGAAAGATATGCCGTCGCTGCTGAAGGGATCCAAGTATTCAAAAGATGCGTACATGGAGTTGATGGCGTTGCTGTACGAATTGCTGACTAAAGTGCGCAAAGAAGGGCTGATGTCGATTGAAGGGGATGTTGAACAGCCCGAAGAGAGTCCGGTTTTCTCCAAATATCCCAAGATATTGGGAGACCATCATGTCGTTGAATTTATTACAGATTATTTGCGAATCATGGTCAGCGGCAATCTCAATGCGATGGAAATTGAAAATCTGATGGATGTCGAGCTTGAAACTCATCATCACGAAGCGATGGTGTCCTCGCATGTGATCGCCAAGCTGGGGGATGGTTTGCCGGCGTTTGGTATTGTGGCGGCGGTGATGGGTGTGGTGCATACGATGGAGTCAGTCGGTATGCCTCCCGCGGAATTGGGTATGCTGATCGCCCATGCGCTGGTCGGTACGTTTCTGGGTATTCTGCTGGCCTACGGTTTTGTCGGGCCGCTCTCCAGCTTGCTGGAGCAGAAGGCTGAAGAGGGTGGCAAGATGTTTCAGACCATCAAGGTTACATTGCTGGCGAATCTTAACGGTTATGCACCGGCAATGGCCGTTGAATTTGGTCGCAAGGCGCTGAGTTCTGCTGATCGCCCAACTTTCCTTGAGCTGGAAGCGCACGTCAAGCAAAAGCGCTAACAGGCAGCCGCTAGCCTGTACCGTGTAGCCAGTCGCTACCCGCCACAAGCTACTCGCTACAAGCTAAAATTAAATCTGGAAAGATATGGCTGAAGACAAGAACAAAAGACCCATCGTTATCAAGCGCATCAAAAAGGTGGCCGGAGGTCACCATGGCGGTGCGTGGAAAATCGCCTATGCCGACTTCGTTACAGCAATGATGGCTTTTTTCTTGTTGATGTGGCTGCTGGGTTCGACCGCCAAGGGGGATTTGGCGGGCATATCGGAATATTTTAAGACGCCGCTCAAGGTGGCTTTGCAAGGCGGTTCGGGCAGTGGCGACAGTTCCAGTATCATCAAGGGCGGCGGCAAGGATTTGACGCGTAGTTCTGGACAGGTGAAGTCAGGAGATGTCGCATCCGATAAAAAAATCATCAATGTTAAAGAATCGCAGCAGGAGTTTTTGCGTCAGGAGCGGGAAAAAGAGGCAAGTAAACTCAAGGATTTGAAGGCCAGTATCGAGAAGTCGATCGAAAACAATGAAAAGCTCAAGCAGTTCAAGAACCAGATTTTGCTCGATATCACCAGCGAAGGTTTGCGGATTCAAATTGTGGACGAAAAAAATCGTCCGATGTTTCAAAGCGGTCGCGCGCAGCTAGAACCCTACACCCGTGAAATATTGCATGCGATCGGGCAGACGTTAAATGATGTGCCTAACAAAGTGAGTATTTCAGGACACACCGATGCGTCGCTATACGGAGGCGGTGGCGCGGGTTACAGTAATTGGGAATTATCCGCCGACAGGGCCAACGCCTCGCGCCGTGAACTGATTACCGGCGGCTTGAGTGAAGAAAAAATTGTGCGGGTGGTGGGGCTGTCTTCTGCTGTTCTGTTCAAAAAAGATGATCCTCTGAGTCCGGCCAATCGCCGTATTAGCCTGATTGTCATGAATAAAAAGGCGGAGGAGGCGGCTAGTCATGACGGTGGTACCGTCGGCGTGGATGCCGTGAGTGATGAAGAAAATATCAAGAAAGCCATCAGTGATGGTGTGCAGGCGCAGCCAGCTGCCCGACCTGCTCATTGACCCCATACTCAATTTAAACTCAACTTGACGTGACATTCGCGCAGCGAACTTCACGTTAAATTGAATCTCGAGTCCTTCGCCTGAAATTTCAATCCCGTGAATTGACTGGGTTTCTTTTCTCTGTTCACCTAAAGAAGTTCCATTCTTTGCCGTTACAGTACCTACGACGTAATTTTCGAACTTTAAACGCAACATTGTCAGGAGCAGGAAATGATTAATTGGTGGAATTGTTTGTCTCTGAAGAATAAATTACAGTTCCCTATTCAATTTATTTTGCTGATTGTGATGATTCTGGCGCAGCGGGTGGCGCTGGAAAAGTTCGAAGACAGCGTGTTGTATGAAGCCAAACAAAAGGCGCTGGTATCCGCTGACGGTGTATTGAATGGCCTGAATATGTTGATGATTAACGGCATTATCAGTGATGCCGAACAGCGCGCCTTATATGTCAAAAAAATGGGCGCGTCCGATAAGGTTAATGAATTACGTGTAATACGCAATAAGCCGGTGCAGGATCAATTCGGTCAAGGTTTGCCCTCCGAACAGCCGGTCGATGCGCTGGATCATGCCGCATTCGACACCGCGCAAGTGCAAACCAGGTTGTCTGAAGAAACAGGCAAGCAGTCATTGCGTGTGGTTGTGCCTTTCATCGCACACAAGGACTTTCGCGGCACTAACTGTCTGATGTGTCACACGGTGCCTGAGGGCACGGTGAATGGCGCAGCGAGCATCACGCTGGATCTGTCGGATGAATTTAACGTAATGCGTCAGGCAAACTATGCAATGTGGGGTGCGCAACTGGCGGTACAGGTATTTCTGTATTTCGTGATCGGCTGGCTGATCGGTTTCATGACCCGTCCGGCGCGTGAATTACAACTGGTCATGCAGGCCATGCAGACTAGCGGCGATTTATCCAAGCGCGCCATCGTGCGCAGTGGTGATGAAATCGGTCATACGGCGCAAGCGTTCAACGATCTTGCACAAAGCTTTCAGGTTATCGTAAGCCAGGTTGAAGGTCACGCCGGGCAAGTTGTCACCTCGGCGCACCGTCTGTCCGAAAATGCCGGACAAATTGCGCAGGGGCTTCAGTTGCAAGCGGATGCCGCAGACAGTACGTCCCGCACAGTGAGTCAGGTGAGTGACAGTATCAACCGTGTGGCTGAAAGTGCAGGGTTGGTTGCGCGTCTCTCGGAGGAGAGTGCCGAGCGCGCTCATCACGGGCAGCGTAGTCTGCAGGACATGATGCAGGAGTTGGAGTTGGTCGAGCGCGCGGTCACTGAGATTGCAAGTTCCGTCAGTGCATTCGTCAGCAATACGCAAAGTATCACTAATATGACGCAGCAAGTTCGCGATATCGCCGAGCAGACCAATCTGCTGGCGTTGAATGCGGCAATTGAGGCTGCGCGAGCAGGGGAACAAGGCAGGGGTTTTGCAGTGGTCGCTGATGAGGTGCGCAAGCTGGCGGAAAAGTCGGCATTGTCTGCATCGCAAATCGATGAGGTGACGCAAACCATCGGCACGCAATCAGGACAGGTTGATAAGACGATACAGCGCGGGATTAATGCGCTGCAGAGCAGTAAAGCGCATATCAGTGCGGTAACTGGTGTGCTGAGTTCTTCCAGCGATTCGGTGGATGGCGTGAATCGTGGGCTGGAAGAAATCGTAGGCTCGATCAACCAGCAGCGTGATGCCAGTCAGGAAATCGCCCGCAACGTCGAACGCATCGCCAGTATGGCGAATAGCAGTAATCAGGTGGTCAAGAGCTCGGTGGCTGAAGCCCAGCAGATGGAACTGATCTCAGAGGAATTGAGCAAGACGGTGGGTAGATTCAAAGTCTAAAAACAATTGATCATTATCAATTAATAACTGCCTCACAATTAGGAAGCCGCCATGCAAAACAAGCACGCATCTGTGACGTCAAAGGAAGTCTCCTTTCCCGCAGGAACGGTGTTAATCACCAAGACGGATACCCGTGGCAACATCACCTATACGAATGATGCGTTCGTCGCGGTGTCCGGTTATTCGCGTGAAGAGCTGGTGGGCAAAAGCCACAGCATCGTGCGCCATCCGGATATGCCGCCACAGGCGTTCAAATGGCTGTGGGATACGCTCAAATCCGAGCGCCCGTGGCGCGGCATGGTCAAGAATCGCTGCAAGAATGGCGATCATTACTGGGTGCGTGCCACTGTGGCGCCGGTCATCGAAGGCGGTAAGATTATCGGTTATGTGTCGGTGCGTAAATCCGCCACGCGTGCGCAGATTACTGAAGCGGAAACGCTGTATCGCCACTTGAGTCAGACAGGGGAACAGGTTGTCGCAAGGTATGAGCGCTTCAAGATCAAAAACTGGTCGATGAAGGGCAAGCTGCAGACAGCGATTCAGATTCCGTTGCTGCTGATACTGACCCTGGCACAGTTGTATGTGACCACTTCACTGAAAGAGGATGCGCTGGCCGGTGCAGAAGAAAAAGGTGAGCTGATCGCTAATCAGATCATCGACAGTGCAAACATGTTGATGGTGACAGGTCAGATTGGCGATATTGAAAACCGCCGCTTGCTGATTAAAAAGGTGACCTCTTCGGGCAATGTCAAATCGGCACAGGTGGTTCGCACCCAGCAAGTCGTCGCTCAATATGGAGCGGGATTGCCAGAGGAGCAGAGCAAGGATGAACTGCAACGTCAGGTGCTGGAGAGCGGCAAACAGAAGATCGTCATCTCTGACGATGCCTCAGGGGAGCCGGTGTTGCGTGTGGTGACGCCTTATCTGGCCAGTAAAAATTTTCATGGCACGGATTGTACGTCTTGCCATACCGTGGCTGAAAATGCCATTGTCGGCGCATCGGATCTGCTGATTGATTTGAAACCTGACTTTGCCCGTATTCAGCGGATGGAGCTGCACATGGTAGCAGGGCAGCTGATGCTGCAAGTATTCCTGTATTTCTTCATCGGTTTTTGCGTGGATAAATTCATCCGCCGCCCGCTGGCTGATGTGGACACCGAATTCCGCAACATCATGGAAGGTAATCTCGATACTGAACTGGATGTGTCGATACAGGATGAGATGGGCCGATTGCTGTGCGAAATTCAATCCATGCAATGTTATTTGCGCACCATGGTGGATGAAATTGTCACGCCGGTGGCCTACATCCAGGGGTGTATCAACGATGTTGATAACAGGGTGAGCGGCGTGGCGCAAAATGCAGTGACTGAACAGGATCATATTCAGACCATTGCCGCGACGATGGAACAGTTTAGCCAATCTGTCGTGGAAGTGGCGAACATGGCAGCCGATTCACTCAAGGATGCACGTGCTATGCAGAGCGTCGTCGAGGAAAACAATCGCAACATGGAACTGAGTATTTCTGCAACGGGGAAAGTGGCTCACACCGTCGAAACATCGAGCAGGACCATTGCCGATCTGGGGGCGTCTATCCAGAAAATCGGTAGCATCGCCAATGCGATCAAAGACATCGCTGAGCAGACCAATCTACTCGCGCTGAATGCAGCGATTGAAGCGGCGCGGGCCGGTGAACAAGGGCGCGGCTTTGCAGTCGTGGCCGATGAGGTGCGAAAACTGGCCGAACGTACGGCGACCAGCACTCGGGATATCGCCACCACGATCGGTGAAATTACGGCTATTTCCGATGACGCAGTGCAGTCCATGCACAGTGCAGTAGGCGAAGTGGAGACCGGTATCGAGCTGATACGCAAAAATGGTGAAGGCCTGAAGGAGATTATGGAGGCTGCGGTCAACGTGGCGCAACGCGTTGAGCATATAGCGAATGCCTCGCAGGAACAATCCGCCGCCAGTGAAGGTGCGACGCAAAGTCTGGAACGCATTGCCAACCTGGTCAACAGCAACGTACAGTCTGTGCAGGACGCCAGAGCCGCAGCTAAAGAACTGGCAAAATCGGCCGATGAGTTAAGCAGGGCCGGTTATCCGCTGACCAAATGTGCATTAAAGTCGCGATAAGTCTGTTTTAAGATCTGACTGACAAGGGAAAAGTGCCGTATATGAATGCGATTGAAGCCAGATTAAACAGGAACTACGTTCATATTGACCGTTTGATGCTCTACGTTCTGGGCGCCTTGTTCGTTATGTCGCTTGGCTTGTCAGGCTGGCATGACACCTGGCAGTGGGCTTGGCTGGTCGGGCTGCCGGCCGCGCTGATTCCTGCAGCGATG
>JBBRBS010000044.1:0-13142 GCA_038205615.1 Burkholderiales bacterium
TGGGCGCTGGTGCCGAATGCCTATTTCGCGATGGAAGTGAACCCGCAAACCCGCATCGGTCTGGGCATCAATGCGCCGTTCGGTTTGCAAACCCAATATGATGCAAACTGGATGGGGCGCTTTCAGGCGATCAAGTCGAAGCTGCAGACCATCAACCTGAATCCTTCAGTGTCCTATCAGATAAATGAGGCGGTCAGCATCGGTGGCGGCCTGAATTATCAGCGCATCAGTGCGGAGCTGACCAGTGCGAAAAATTTTGGTGTCGGAGACGGCATGGCGACGATGAACGGTAGTGATTCTGCCTGGGGATATAACCTGGGGGCTTTGTTTGATACCGGTTCAGGCGGGCGTGTTGGCGTTTCCTATCGCTCATCAATCAAATACAAACTGAACGGCACCATGCTGGTAACTAACCAGGCGGGTGCGCCGGTGCTCAATCAAGCGGTGACTGCCGGCCTGAAGACGCCGGATATCTGGTCGCTAAGCTATTTCAGGGGGCTGAACGACAGGTGGGATGTCATGACTGATTTGAGCCGTACCGGCTGGAGCAATTTTTCTGAATTGCGTATTATTCAGGCCAGCAACGGTGCAACTTTGCAGTTGACGCCCGAGAACTGGAAAGATAGCTGGCGTGTTTCCGCTGGTGCAAACTATCACTACAGCGAGCATTGGACAGCCCGAGCAGGGGTGGCGTATGACCAGTCACCCGTGCCTGATGCGTTCCGTACTGCGCGTATCCCCGACGGTGATCGCACCTGGTTGTCGGTGGGCGGGCAATACAAACCGGGCAAACAAGATGCGCTGGATTTTGGCTATGCGCACCTGTTTGTGAAGAATGCGGCTATCAACAACAACACCGGGGCGGCGGGTACTGCGTCGACAGCTACAGTGGGTAACCTGGTTGGTACTTATGCAAACAGCGTGGACATATTTACCGTGCAATACGCGCACGGTTTCTAAGCCGGTATGACTGACGGCAGGGTACCCCTTCCCGTTTTAGCATTACCAATCTGTATTGGAGTATCGTTATGAATATCCGTAAAGTGGCCGTGCTGGGCGCAGGTGTGATGGGCGCGCAGATCGCAGCACATCTGGTCAATGCCGGCGTCGAGACGCTGTTGTTCGAGCTTTCATCTGCGGAGGACGATAAAAATTTAAACGTAATCAAGGCGCTGAATGGGCTGAAAAAGCTCGATCCCAGCCCGCTGGCAAGCCCTGCGAAAATCACCTGCATTCAGGCAGCCAATTACGAGCAACATCTGGATCTGCTGCGCGAGTGTGATCTGGTGATCGAGGCGATCGCCGAGCGCATGGACTATAAATCTGCTCTGTACTGCAAGGTTGCGCCTTTTATCGGCGAGCAGACCCTCTTCGCCAGCAATACGTCCGGGCTTTCAATCAATCAACTGGCGCAGGCCTTCCCGGAAAACCTGCGCCATCGTTTCTGCGGCGTCCATTTCTTCAATCCGCCGCGCTACATGCATCTGGTCGAGCTGATTGCCTGTCGCGAGACTGCGCCGCAGCTTATGGATCAACTCGAAACCTTCCTCGTCTCGACGCTGGGCAAAGGGGTGGTGCGTGCGAAGGATACCCCCAACTTTATCGCCAACCGCATCGGCGTATTCTCGATGCTCGCCACCAAGCACCATGCGCAAGTCTTTAAACTTGGTTTTGATATGGTGGATGCGCTGACCGGGCGTTATCTGGGCCGCCCCAAGAGCGCGACCTTTCGCACGCTGGATATCGTCGGCCTCGACGTGTTTGCGCATGTGGTCAATACGATGCGCGAGAACCTGAGCGATGATCCGTGGCACAAGCATTTCGAGTTGCCAAGCTGGTTTGGCTACCTGGTGGATCAGGGCTCACTCGGGCAGAAGACGCGCCGGGGCATCTATCAGAAAATAGGCCGCGAAATACACGTGCTCGACCTCAATACCCGTGAATATCGCCTGTCCGATGCGCGTGTGGACGACGGCGTAAAAGACATCCTGCGAGAACGCGACTGGGCGAAAAAGCTGAGTGGGCTGCGCGCTCATCCGCATCCGGAGGCGCAGTTCCTCTGGGCCGTGTTTCGCGACGTGTTCCACTACTGCGCGCTGAATCTGGAACATATTGCAAACAACGCGCGCGATTTCGATTTTGCGGTGCGCTGGGGTTTTGGCTGGGATAACGGACCGTTCGAGATCTGGCAGGCGGCGGGCTGGCAACAGGTAGCCGGCTGGATCACAGCGGACATTGCGGCGGGAAAAGCCATGGCAAACACGCCGCTGCCAGCCTGGGTGATGGAGCCTGACCGCACCGGCGTTCACACACAACGAGGTTCCTATTCACCTGTTACGCTGAGCGATCAGCCTCGCTCGACGCTTCCCGTTTATCGACGCCAGCTATTCCCCGATGCGCTGACAGGCGAAGAACGACAATACGGCGAGACGGTGTTCGAGACCGGTGAAGTGCGGATGTGGCACATGAATGACGGCATCGCGATTGTGAGTTTTAAAAGCAAGATGCACACGGTCAGCGACGACGTTCTGGACGGCCTGCTGCGCGCGGTGGATGAGGCAGAAGCGAATTTTACCGCACTGATTCTGTGGCAGACCGAACCGCCGTTCTCCTATGGTGCAAATCTGCTGCAACTGATGCAGGGCGTGCAGGACCCAGGCGCTCATACGGGCTTGTTCGGCAAGTTCAAACAGGTGGCGAGCCGCGTCAAATACACGGTCGCAGGCGGCGGCGGATTGAATGAGGTGCTTAACGCGGCAACCGGCAATGTGCCGCATGTCGAAGCCGTCGTCGCCAAATTCCAGCAAGTCTCGCAACGCCTGAAATACGCGCTTGTGCCGACCATCGCAGCGGTGGACGGTCTGGCGCTGGGCGGCGGTTGCGAATTTTCCATCCACTGCAAGCGTATTGTCGCCACGCTGGAGAGTTACATCGGCCTAGTTGAAGTCGGCGTCGGTGTCTTGCCGGCAGGCGGCGGCTGCAAGGAAATGGCGCAGCGGGCCGCATTGGAGGCGCAGCGCTTCGCCAGCGATAACCGCATCGACGTTTTTCCCTTTATGCGTCGCTATTTCCAGAACATCGCGCTGGGCGAAGTCTCGAAGAGTGCCGAGATGGCGCGCGAGATGGGCTATCTGCGCGCGTCCGATCGCATCGTGCTGAACCGCTTCGAGTTGCTGCATGTCGCGAAACAGGAAGCAATGGCGCTTGCGGCTACAGCCTATCGTCCGCCTTTGCATCAGCGCCAGATCGCGGTAGCCGGGCGCACCGGTATCGCCACCCTTACGGCTGCGATGATCAACATGAAGGAGGGCGGCTTCATATCAGAACACGATTACGATATCGGCTGTCGTATCGCCGAAACGATGTGCGGCGGCGATGTCGATGCGGGCTCGCTGGTGGACGAACAATGGCTGCTCGATCTGGAACGTAAAAATTTCATGGAACTGCTCGCGACCGACAAGACGCAGGCGCGCATCGAACACATGCTGAAGCACGGCAAGCCGTTACGGAATTGAGGAGATATCATGAGCAAACAAGTCCAGGAAGCCTATATCGTTGCGGCAACGCGCACGCCGGTAGGAAAGGCGCCGCGCGGGATGTATCGCAACACGCGTCCCGACGATCTGCTGGCGCATGTGATTAAAAGCGTGCTGGCACAAGTGCCGTCGCTCGATCCGGCTGCCATCGTTGATGTGATCGCAGGTTGTGCGATGCCGGAGGCGGAGCAGGGCATGAACGTGGCGCGCATCGCACTCTTGCTCGCAGGCTTGCCGGACACGGTGCCGGGCATGACGGTCAATCGTTTCTGTTCTTCCGGCTTGCAGGCGGTGGCGATGGCCGCCGATCGCATCCGTCTTGGGGACGCCGATGTGATGCTGGCGGCAGGCGTAGAGAGCATGAGCATGGTGCCGATGATGGGCAACAAGGTGGCATTTAACCCCGCGATCTTCGAGACAAATGAGCATTACGGTATCGCTTACGGCATGGGGCTGACGGCCGAGCGGGTGGCCGAACAATGGCATGTGTCGCGTGAAGATCAGGATGCCTTCTCGCTGCACAGTCACTTGCGTGCGCTGGCCGGGATCAATAACGGCGAATTCGAGGATGAAATCACCCCGTATCGGATTACCGAGCATGTGCCTGACATGAACAGTCGCGAGGTAACTATACGAGAGCGGATAGCAATGCAGGACGAGGGGCCGCGCGCGGATACTTCGCTTGAAGCCTTGGCAAAGTTGAAAACGGTATTCGCGCAAAAAGGCTCGGTAACGGCGGGAAACAGTTCGCAGATGTCGGATGGCGCGGGTGCGGTGCTGCTGTGCTCTGAAACGGCATTGAAGCGTTACAATCTCACGCCGATAGGCAAGTTTTTAGGTTTCAGCGTGGCAGGCGTGGCACCCGAGTTGATGGGCATCGGCCCGAAAGTAGCCATTCCGCGCGTTCTGGCTCAAGTGGGCTTGAGCTTGAATGACATGGGCTGGATCGAGCTCAATGAAGCTTTCGCTGCGCAGACACTGGCGGTGATCCGCGATGTCGGCCTTGATCCGGCAATCGTCAATCCGCTCGGCGGCGCGATTGCGCTGGGTCATCCACTGGGCGCGACGGGTGCGATTCGCACCGCCACGCTGCTGCATGGCATGCGCCGCAGCAAGCAAAAATACGGTATGGTGACGATGTGTATCGGCACGGGCATGGGCGCAGCGGGGATATTCGAGGCGCTGTAATTCGATTTTCGATTGCAGGACATCGGATCGTCGCCCGGAAAATGAGGTTTGTTATGAAAAAAATTATACTGATTGTGCTTTTGTTTTGTCTGAGTACGGCGACCTACGCCGTCGAGCTGAGCGGGGTGGTGCTGGCTGAGAGTGTCAATATCGCTAAAAGCAATCTGGTGCTGAACGGCGCAGGGGTGCGCAGCAAGTTCGTATTCGATTTGTACGTGGCGGCGCTGTATCTGGGCGCGAAAAAAACCAGTGCGGCTGCGGTGTTGACTGACGCGGGTGAAAAGCGCATCGCGTTGCATCTGCTGCGTGACATCAGCGCTGATCACTTGCTGTCAGCATTCAAACATGCGATGGAAAACAACCATACGAGAGAAGAGTTGAAGGCCTTGCAGGCGTCGCTGACCCAGTTTGAACAAGTTTTCAATAAGGTGGGTGAGGTCAGGAAAGGCGATATTATTACGATGGACTATCAGCGTGACAGCGGTACGCTGGTTGCCGTGAATGGTGTCGTGCAAGGCGCGATCGCAGGGGCGGCGTTCAATACCGCATTGCTGAAAATATGGCTGGGCGAAAAACCCGCACAGCAAGATCTGAAACTGAAATTATTGGGTGGTCAATAGATGGTTGAAGCACAACGGCTCAACGCGGATGCGCATGCCGCCAGGCTGAACGGCGCTGCGCTGCAACAGACATTGCTGGCACAAGGTGGGCAATGGCACGAACTTGTGGTGGAGCGTTGTCCGCACCTGTTTGCCGATGTACCTGTGTTTATCAGCCCCGCGCAGTTGCAGCAGATGCAAGGCGTGATCGCGGCGGTGGAGCGGGTGGTTAACAGCAGCAAGTGGCAAGTAGCGAGTAGCGAGTTGGAAAGCGGGGAACGGGGAACTGAAAATGGACAATCGGACACCGGACACCGGACACTGGAAACTGAAAACGGTAAACTGAAAACAGGTCCGTCAGGCGTGTTCTATGGTTATGATTTTCATCTGAACAGCGACGGCGCGCATCTGATCGAAATCAATACCAATGCGGGCGGCGCTTTTTTAAATGCCTTATTGATCGACAGCCAGCTTGATGTGAATTTGCCGGGTGAGGCAGCGGCCCAGACCGATCTGGAAAAGGCTTTTATCGACATGTTCCGCAGCGAATGGCAGCGCGATGATGTGCCTCTGAGTTGTATCGCGATCGTCGACGAGCTGCCGGAACAACAATATCTGTATCCGGAATTCCTGCTGGCGAAACGCCTGTTAGAGCGCGCCGGCATCCACGTCTGTATCGTTGATCCCGCAGAGTTAAAATCGCGCGATGGCGGCCTTTATGTCGGGGAACAGCAGATCGATCTGGTATATAACCGCCTGACAGATTTCTCGTTGCAGCAGCATCCTGTCTTGCTGAACGCATATCTGGCAGGCGACGTGGTGCTGACCCCTAATCCTGCGCACTATGCCTGTTATGCCGACAAGCGCAATTTGGCGCGTTTAACCTGTGCGGATGAGTTGCGCGAACTCGGCGTGACTGATGCCGACATTGCCACGTTGCAGTCAGGCATTCCGCATACCTTTGTTGTGCAGGCAGACCTTGAGGAAGGTTTGTGGTCAAATCGCAAGCATCTGTTTTTTAAGCCTTATTTCGGGTACGGTAGCCGTGGTGCTTATCGCGGGGAGAAGCTGACACGTCGCGTTTTCGGCGAAATCCTGCAATCGGGATATGTCGCGCAAACAATGGCAGCCCCTGGTGAGCGCAGCGTCAACGATGAACAGACACTCAAATATGACGTGCGTTGCTACGTGTACGACGGAAAAATCCAGCTGGTGGCTGCGCGTCTGTATCAGGGGCAAACGACTAACTTTCGCACCTCAGGTGGCGGTTTCGCGCCCGTCCGGGTGGTCGGGCAGAGCGATGCAATGGCGGTGAACGTATGATCTACTCATTTCTTGCAATCGGCATAGGGGCGGCCTTTGGGGCCTGGTCGCGCTGGGGTTTCGGGCTGTGGCTCAATCCGTTGCTGCCTGAAATGCCGCTCGGTACACTGTTAGCCAATATGATCGGCGGCTATCTGATCGGTCTGTCGATCGCCTTTTTTATGCAGCATCCGGGTCTGTCACCGGAGTGGCGCCTGCTGATCATCACGGGTTTCTTGGGGGGACTGACGACTTTTTCCACCTTCTCGGCAGAGACGGTCACGCTGTTGTTGCGCGGACAGTACGCGTGGGGTGCGGGCATCATCGCAGCACATTTGGGCGGTTCGCTGCTGATGACGGTGCTGGGTATTCAAACTTTCAAGTGGCTGCATAACGCGTAAAGACAGGAGAGCGATGATGAATCAGCTTTGCTTTTATGTAGGTGAAAAACAGCATCACGCCGGCATGCCGCTGTATGAATGGTTGCTCGAAGAGGCTAAAGGACTCGGTGTTCATGGCGGTTCAGCGTTTCGCGCCATTGCCGGATTCGGGCGGCACGGCAGGCTGCATGAGGATACTTTTTTTGAACTCGCCGGAGAGCTGGCCGTGAAGGTCGAGTTCATTCTGGATGATGCGATTACCGAGCAGATTTTGCAGCGTGTGCAAGGCCTCGATGTTTTCTACGTGCGTACGGTTGTTCAGTCGGGATTTATTTAACTTAAAACGGGAGAATGATATGAAAAAAATATTAGGATTCATGCTGTTATGCAGTCTGTCAATAACCGCCGCGCAAGCTGCGGTGCAGGGCCGCGAGGTGAGCTATCAGGCGAATGGCACGACGCTGAAGGGCTATATCGCCTATGACGACAGCATCAAGGGCAAACGTCCTGCGGTGCTGGTGGTGCATGAGTGGTGGGGGCACAACGACTATGTCCGCCATCGCGCCGACATGCTGGCGAAACTGGGTTATACCGCACTGGCGGTGGACATGTATGGCGACGGAAAACTGGCCAATCATCCCGATGATGCGGGTAAATTCGCCACAGAAGTGAGCCAAAATATGCCGATGGCAAAAGCGCGTTTTGAAGCCGGCATGAAGCTGCTGCGTAAACAGAAAACCGTGGATGCCGGCGAAATGGCGGCAATCGGTTACTGCTTCGGCGGCGGTGTGGTGCTGAACATGGCACGTCTGGGTGAAAACCTGAAAGGCGTGGCGAGTTTTCACGGCGCACTGAGCACAGATAGTCCCGCCCAACCCGGAAAAATAAAAGCGCGCATCATTTCCTTCACCGGGGAGGATGACGTGATGATCACAGCCGACAAGGTTGCACTCTTCAGGCAGGAAATGGACGCTGCGGGCGCGAATTACCGTGTGGTCACCTATCCGGGCGTGAAGCACAGTTTTACCAATCCGGATGCGGATGAGCTGGGCAAAAAGTTTAATCTGCCGCTGGCTTATAACGCTGCGGCTGACAAGGATTCGTGGCAGCAGGCGACGGTGTTTTTGCGGGAAGTATTCGCCAAATAGACCGCGTTGGATAGCTGGTGAGCCTTTACGCGCTGATTGCCCAGTATGGCTACGTTGCGCTGTTTGCGGGGTGTCTGCTGGAAGGCGAGACGCTGCTGATACTGGCCGGATTCGCGGCACATCAGGGTTATCTGCAGCTGCACTGGGTGATACTCATCGCGCTGGCAGGCGGCTTTTTCGGCGACCAGTTCTACTTCTGGCTGGGGCGGCGGCACGGCGTGTGGGTGCTGTCCCGTTTTCCCCGCCTCATGCCGGTTTTTGAACGTACCAATGTGCTCATCGCGCGTTATCACGAGGTACTCATCGTGGGCATCCGCTTTCTCTACGGTTTGCGCACGGTGGGCCCGATTGCGCTGGGTATGAGCGCCGTGCCGGCGTGGCGATTTGTGCTGTATAACGCGCTGGGTGCGGCTATCTGGGCGGCAGGTATCGGTAGCGCGGGCTATCTGTTCGGGCAGGCGATGGCACTGTTTCTGGCGGACGTCAAGAAGCTGGAAGAGACGCTGCTGTTGATCCTGCTGTTCGCAGGACTTGGTGTCTGGATCTGGCGTCGCTACAAATTCCGAAGCAAATTTAAATGAAAAGCACCGTGCCACTATGAAGCCGCTAGAGGCACGGAGCAGATTATCGGATACTTGCGCCAAATTCCGGTGTCTTGTTGTAATACTTGAAACACTCGCGCAACTTGCGGCCCGCTTCGTCCGACATAGGCTCGAATGTGACGCCACTCTGATTCTTGCCGTCCTCCAAGCGCTGCCAGGTCACTCTTCCTTGCAACCTGAGAGGTTGTTGCCCCTCGTATTGATCCAGGTCATTGTGCGGCAAGCACACCGCCAGTTCTACCGGTTGTGCATCATCAAACTTTTTATTTAACATCAGACGCATGCCGGTCAGGCTGAAATCAAGGCTGGAACACTCGAACGATTTTCCGTTTTGAGTCGCTTCCACCAGCAGTCGGTTAGTGGCGCGGGGATGAGTGCGCCGCTCGTTTTGCGCAGGCTCGATGACGTTAACGCTCTCGAAGGTAAAGCCTGACATCAGTTGATTCAGTTTGCCGGTCACCTTGTGCAGGCTATCGCCGATGGCAGCCGTGGTTTCCACCTTGGCTGAGCTTTCGCTCAAGGTTGCGAACAGATGCGCCAGCGTTTCCTGAAGCAGGTTGACATCGTTTATCTGCTCGCCGCTGGCGCCGGAAATACCCTCATTGGCGCTCGCGGTTTGGGCGACTTCGTCTGCCATATGTTCAATTACCGCTGCGGTTTCGCCTGCCACCTGCTGATTCTCATGCACACGGCTCACCACCACATTCATCGAAGCGGTAACCTGCTGCACATTGCCGCCAAGCTGACCGATGATCTCGGACACTTCTCCTGCGGATTGCGTGGTGCGTTCCGCCAATTTGCGCACCTCGTCGGCCACCACGGCGAAGCCTCGCCCCTGTTCGCCCGCGCGCGCGGCCTCAATTGCGGCATTGAGCGCCAGCAGGTTAGTCTGTTTGGCAATCGTCTGGATGGTGGTGATAATGTCGTTTATTTGTCCGGCGGATTGCTCCAGTTCGAAAATTTTCTGGACAGCCTGGTTTAATTCCTGAGCTGTGCCCTCCATTTCAGAAATATTATTTTGCACCATGCGGATGCCTTCGCGCGCCCGTTCCTCGGTCTGCGTGGCGCGTCCGGCCGCTTCCGTTGCCTGCATCTGCACGCGCTTGGAGGTGTGCTGCAGCTGTTCGGTAACATTGGATACTTCAGCTGAACGGCTCTGCTCGCTGCGTCCCACTACGGCAATTTCGTGCGAAATCTTGGCGATCTGGAAAGCCGACTGTTCCATTTCTCGACCGCTGGCATCAACCTCGCGCATGATGTGATTGAGCTTATTCAGCACCTCGTTGAAGCTCACCTGCAGCATGCCGATCTCATCACGCGAGCTGAGCACAACTTCATGGGTCAGATCTCCTTGTACCACGGCCTTGAGCGCGGTGCACAAAGTCTGGATTGGCTTGACGAACAAGTTGGCGACAACGCCGATCAGAAAGAACTGGAGCGCAAATTCTAGGCCGGATTCCCAGAATGAATTGAAGATGTAGGCATGATGGTTGGCTTCAAGCTGGCTGATGATCTGGGCGCTGACTCCGTTGCTGCGGGCAATGTCGACCATATTTCCCAGTTCATGCGAAGCTAAGATGCGGTTGTACACCGTCGTGACCATGGTGACCAAAAAGAAGCCAAATTGCAGTTTCCAGCGGATACTTAAAGAAAGAAACCAATTACCCATCGCACACTCCTGATTAAGTTGTCGCTACTGTAGTTCCATCGATTCTAGGTCAGACTGCACAATTGGCTTGAATAAACTATATCCGTTTTCCAATTGCCTGCTCATTATGGCATTTTCGTGTTGTTAGAAAGGTTTTTTGTAACCGGTTTGCCGGAGCATGAAGCCACTTAAAACCGTTCGTGTTGCATCAGATAACGCCATTGTCCGGGCAGTAATTTGGCCATGGAGACCCGCCCGATGCGGATGCGTTTCATTGATCTTACCTCCAGCCCGACCTTTTGGCATGCGTGAGTAATTTGTCCGGGTATCACCCCCTTAAGGGCGAAGCGCAACCGGGTTTCGTTCTGCCAGCTGACTTTGGCTGGTGGCAGGGCTTTACCGTTGAATTTGAGGCCGTGATTGAGCAGTTTGAGGTCATCCGGTGCCAGTGTGCCTGCGACCTCGACGATGTATTCCTGCTCGATGGTGGCGGCCTCATCCGTCAGCTTTCGCGCCACCCGGAAGTCCTGAGTGAATACCAGCATCCCGCTGGCATTGCGCTCAAGCGGCGTGCACTGTGTCAGCCTGAAAAAGTGCTGGCGGAGCAGGTGAATGCCGGAATGGTCGTCAGCCGAGCGCGTGTCTGCACAGATCGTATTCGTGTCTGTTTCCGGCGGCTGATGGAAAATAATGGTGACCGGCTCAATCGGGATCAGATCGGCGTCCGGGTGTAATTCGACATGCTGATCCGTCACCATATACTGCGGCTCTTCCACTACCTGCCCGTCGACCATGACCCAGCCGCCGGCAATATAGAGCTCTGCCTCGCGGCGAGAACAGGAGATTAATTCGACAAGGCGTTTAGCGAGACGGACAGGTTCGGTCATGAAAAATCATTCTGCTGAGAAGGATCGTCATTGTAAACGCTCAGGACAGGCTGTCGCATGTAAAATGCCGGCATGAACATCATAAAAAAACCTGCCAGCCGTCCTTCGCTCGACGGCATCACGCTAGAGACCATCGTCACACAGTTATCCGAGACCATCGGCTGGGAAGCAATGGCTGGCGCCGTGCCGGTGCGCTGCTTCACGCACGATCCTTCCGTCAAATCCAGTCTTAAATTTCTGCGCAGAACCCCGTGGGCGCGTACCAAAGTGGAAGCTTTGTATTTGCAGCAGGTTCAAGCCGGTTTTTAAAAACTTCTTCGCGCATGAAACTTGTCTGCTGATTGCCTGACTAACCGCGCGCTTGAAAAAATTTGGGCTGGCCCCATTTTTCCGCTGGATCCCAATTTTCATCATGGAGAGTATTATGAAGCGAATTTTCTTGTTTATTCTGACCAATCTGGCGGTCGTGTTTGTGATCAATATCACGTTGCGTCTGCTCGGAGTGGATCGCATTCTGGATCAAAGCGGCGCGATCAACTTCAACGCGCTGCTGGTGATGTCGCTGGTGATTGGTTTCGCCGGTTCGATCATATCGCTGTTCATGTCCAAGTGGTCGGCCAAACGCATGGTGGGCGCACAGGTCATCGTAACTCCATCCGATCCGACCGAGCGCTGGCTGGTCGAGACGGTCCGTCGTCAGGCTCAGGCTGCCGGCATCGGCATGCCTGAAGTGGCGATTTACGATGCCCCGGATGTGAATGCGTTCGCCACCGGCTGGAACAAAAATGACGCACTGGTGGCGGTGAGCACCGGACTGTTACACAACATGGGGCGCGATGAAACGGAAGCGGTGCTGGCGCATGAAATCAGCCACGTCGCCAACGGCGACATGGTGACGCTGGCGCTGATTCAGGGGGTGGTGAATACCTTCGTGGTATTTTTCTCCAAGCTGTTCGGCATATTCGTGGACTCCATGCTGCGCAAGGACGGCGAAGAGCGCGGCCCCGGCATCGGCTCGTTTATCGCAGAAATCGTAGCCCAACTGGTGTTGGGTGTACTGGCCAGCATGATCGTGATGTGGTTTTCACGCCAGCGTGAATTCCGCGCCGATGCGGGCGGAGCATCGTTAGCCGGCCGTGAAAAGATGATCGCAGCACTGGAACGCCTGAAAATCAATCACGAGCAAGCTTCCTTGCCCAAAGAGATGGCCGCATCCGGTATTTCAGGGGGCGGCGGCATGAGTCGTCTGTTCATGACTCATCCGCCGCTTGAGGAGCGCATTGCCGCGCTGCGCGCCGGACGCTAAATGACTAGGCGATTTTAAAGCGGGCCGCCAGTTCATCGAGCTGGCGGCTTAGTTCTGCCATGCGTTTTGCAGATTCGGCTGTTTGCGCGGATGAGATGCTGTTTTCTTCGGTACCCATGGCAATCTTCTCGACACGCTGCGCGATGTCACGTGCCGCCAGCGACTGTTCCTGTATCGCATTCGTGATGTCATCCACATCGCTTGCTGCATGGTCAGCTGCTTCGCGGATGCTGCCGACCGAGTCGCCCGCCTGATGGGCGAGTTTCACGCCTTCATTAACCCTCGTGACACTGACTTCCATTTCTTTGACGGCTTCGCGTGTTCCATCCTGTATCTTGCCTATCATGCCGCTGATCTCTTTCGTGGCACTGGCGGTTCGTTCAGCCAGTTTACGTACTTCATCGGCCACGACCGCAAAACCGCGCCCTTGTTCGCCTGCACGCGCGGCTTCGATGGCCGCGTTCAATGCGAGCAGGTTGGTCTGATCGGCAATTTCACGGATGGTGTTGGCAATGCCGGAAATTTGCAATGAGTAACCATCAAGCC
>JBBRBS010000045.1:0-13089 GCA_038205615.1 Burkholderiales bacterium
GACAAATTTCTGCGAACAGCAGGACCAACTGAACGAAGTGAAGGCGGTAGGCTTTACACTCCGCCTTTATGGCTTCTTAGAAAATGCATTCGCGAAGTTAATGAGCAAAGCGAATGCCCTGCTTTTGACTTTGTTTTTGACTTGCTTCTGGTATCTTAAGGGTAAAGGTGAAATTACACCAAAAAACATAATATATTCAATGAGTTAAAACATCATTTGGATTGCTAACACGGAATAACGGATTGCTAACACGGAGTGTTAACATAGAAATAACAGCAATTTAAGGCTTTGTTATCACCAATTGCTCAACATCCATCGCATTTATTCTGAACTTTCCATCGACGATTATCCCAACTCGAATTAATTCGGCAACAGCTGACATCACATATAATTTAAATTTTCTCAATGGACTTGTTAAGTTCAATTTTTTTTGAAGCCAGTCAAGATTATAAAATTGCTGTTTATTATTGGATGTAGCAACTAATCGTTGAATAGCTTTCGCCGTATCCTGCCCCTGCCTTATCTGCTTTCGAAGCTCCCAGTTAATCAATGCATATTCATTCGAGTAAACTTCCGCCCAACGAGGATCTACATAAAATTTATAATTACCCGTTCCAAGAATAGTGTCAAACCCATTTATCAGATGGATTACACGATTAAGTTTCAGCTTCATCGTTTTACCACTATGCTTATAAGTCTCAATAGTAAGCATAGCAAAAGATAGTGCATCCATTGAACGTAATAGCCAATCATACTGAGCTTTGCAATCTGCCCGACCAATTGCTTTTAATACCGTGGCACGACTAACTTCATGCATCTCACCCAATGGCTTTTTTGAAGCCAGATGCATTAAATACATCCACAAGTCAGCCTGAGCTTCATCTAATTGATCACCTGAAAACCTGATAACGGCATCGATACGACTAACAAGAACTTCATCTCGCAACACCCTTTTCCGACCTCTTGCAACAGGAGAGAAAAGGCTTGAACGAGCAATGTGATTACTCATAGTCCGTTTTGTATCATTTGTTCTGGGTAGCCAGCATTCCGTAAATACTGGTGTTTTCACCTTTGGTTTAGATTTTTTTAGTTTAACTGCTTTCCCCCAGACCTCATCGAACAAGACATCTGGACCAAATGACTTTTCAAGAAACTCACCAACCTCCTTTTTAGTAGCTTTACTCATGTTACACCGCCCTTATTATTATTTTTAACTACTAAAAATAATCGCACGCCAATCAATAATCACCAAGATAAAAATCTTCGCGATTAAATAATGTAATAAAAGGCAGCGGAAGGCAGGGCTTGACTTTGAATGCGACAGATAACATGTCTATCCTTTTGTCTACCCTTAAAACAAAGGCAAGCAAAAAGGGCTTACAGCAATAAACTGTAAGCCCTTAATTTATATGACAAATTCTGGTAGGAACGAGCAGACTCGAACTGCTGACCCCTTGGATGTCGACCAAGTGCTCTAACCAACTGAGCTACGCTCCTTTTGAAGAGCGCGCATTGTAGCCGAAACACGGCAAAGCTCCAAACACTTTTACATGAATATGTATTTCATGGCACGACTGACATGCACTACGTTCTGGAAATCCCTGAAGTGACAACGCCAGTTTGCGGCTTGCTGCCAATAACTTACAGCCCGTCTTCATCATTTCTGATATTGATTCACTGCCCGGTTGTGCGCATTCAGGTTGCTGGAAAATTTTGAACTGCCGTCGCCGCGCGCGACGAAGTACAAAGCATCTGTTTTGGCAGGATGCAGCGCGGCATTGAGTGCGCCCAGACCCGGCAACGCGATTGGCGTTGGCGGCAATCCTGCACGCATGTAGGTATTGTAGGGCGTATCGCTGGTCAAATCGCGGCGACGCAGATTGCCGTCAAACTGCTCCCCCAGACCATAGATCACGGTCGGATCGGTTTGCAGCATCATGTGTATGCGCATCCGGTTGACGAACACCCCGGCGATCATCGGCCTGTCACCGGGCGTACCGGTCTCCTTCTCCACGATGGAGGCCAGAATCAGCGCTTGATAGGGGGTTGCCAGCGGCAGATCCGGGCTGCGCGCCGCCCAGGCCTGTTGCAGGCGCTGCTGCATCAGCTTATAGGAGAGCTTCAACAGTTCGATATCGCTGCTGCCTGCGGCAATAAAATAAGTTTCCGGAAAAAACAGACCTTCCGGATGCGCCTCAAATGCCCCGATGCGCTGCAGAATTTCGCTGTCAGACAGATTGAGCGTGTCATGCCTGAGGTTAGGACTGGCGTTAAGCACACTGCGCAGCTGCCTGAAATTCCAGCCCTCGATGATCGTGATCTGGCTCTTGCTGACATTGCCCTGCGTGATCATCTCCAGCAATTCCAGCTTGGATAACGGCTGATCCAGTTGATAGACGCCGGCCTTTATTTTGCCGGAGCGTCCCATCAGGCGGGCGAAAATGACAAACAATCGGGAATCTTCCAGCAAGCCTGCCTGTTCGAGCTGACGCGCGACCGTGGTCAGACTGCTGCCCTGATTCAGCGAAAATTCGAGAGGCAGCTTCGGTGGTGTTACCGGACTATAGGCATACCATGCAGCGCCGCCGCACGCTAAAAAAACAATCATAAACAATAGCTTAAACATGTTCAACTCACCTCAGCCGCAAGACCTGCGCGTATCTGTAAAGCATAACTAAAATCCGCCCGGTGCTGCCGCTCGAATCTGGCCACCGGCCACAGGCCAAATATGCTGTTGGTCAGGAACAGTTCGTCGGCCGCACGCAACTCAGCCAATTCGACATCGCGCACTTCAACTGGCATGCCTGTTTGCCTGGCATACGCGATGACGCGGTCACGCTGTACGCCGGCCACGCCGCAACGCGATAAATCAGGCGTAACCAGACGACCGCCCGAGATCAAAAACACATTGCTGCGCGTCCCCTCGATGACAAGACCATCTGCATCGAGCAACAAGCCTTCAGCCGCCCCATCGCTCGCTAGTTCTGCAGCTGCCAGCACATTTTCCAATCTATTCAGGTGCTTGATGCCAGCCAGCTTCGGCTGACGCCCCAGTCGCAACTCGCACAGGTGCAGCGTCACGCCCAGCACAGCCCAACTCGCTGGATAAACAGGCAAGGGAGCAACATCCCAGATATGGGTAGGCAGGGCATCAGAGGCCGGCGCATAGCCGCGCGCAGATTGACCACGCGTGACGATCAGTTTGAATACCGCGTCGGGATGATCGGTCAGCAAGCCCGCCAATTCGGCTGACAGGCAGGAAAAATCCGGGCAAGTTATGCCCAGGGACGTGCAATCCTGCCGGAGTTTACCGTAATGCAACGGCCAGCTTTGAGGCTGGCCGGAGACTGCGAGCAGGGTACGAAAAACCCCGTCGCCGTAGAGAAAACCGCGATTACGTATGCTGATTGTGTTGCCTGATGCACCATTGACCAGCATGTGAACGGTCTGAGATATCGTTAAACTTTACTGAACACCAGCGTACCGTTGGTTCCGCCAAAGCCGAAGTTATTGTTCATCGCCACGTTAATTTTTATCGAGCGTGCTTCGTTAGCGCAATAATCCAGATCGCACTCCGGATCCTGCTCGAAGATATTGATGGTAGGCGGTGAAATTTGATGGTGGATGGCCAATATCGAGAAAATGGACTCGATGCCGCCTGCTCCGCCCAGCAAATGCCCCGTCATGGACTTGGTCGAATTCACCACCAGACGTTTGGCGTGATCGCCAAAAGCCAGCTTGATCGCCTCAGTCTCATTCCTGTCGCCCAGCGGAGTCGACGTACCATGCGCATTGACATACTGGACGTCATCCGCATTCAGACCGGCATTCTTCATCGCGTTCTGCATGCTGCGTTTCGGACCATCGCTGTTCGGCGAGGTGATATGGTAAGCATCGCCGCTCATGCCGTAACCGGTGACTTCGGCATAAATCTTGGCGCCGCGCGCTTTCGCGTGCTCGTACTCTTCCAGAACGACAACGCCGGCACCTTCGCCGATGATGAAGCCATCCCTGTCCTTGTCCCACGGACGGCATGCAGTGGCGGGATCATCGTTGCGCGTACTGAGTGCGCGTGCTGATGAAAAACCACCCACCGCCAGAGGACCGATCGTCGCTTCCGAACCGCCGGCAATCATGACATCCGCATCGCCGTATTCGATCATGCGCGCCGACTCACCGATGCAATGCGTTCCGGTCGTGCAGGCAGACACCATCGCCAGATTCGGGCCTTTCAATCCGTACATCACGGACAAATTCCCGGAAATCATGTTGATGATAGTGCCTGGAATGAAGAACGGTGAAATCTTGCGCGGGCCGTTAGCCAGATAATCGTTGTGCGTATCCTCAATAGTCGGCAAACCGCCTATCCCGGACCCGATATTCACACCGATGCGCTCTGCATTCTGCTCCGTGACCTCCAGACCAGAATCTTTGAACGCCTCCATACCGGCCACCAGACCGAAATGAATGAAGCGTCCCATGCGGCGGGCATCTTTTGCCGGCAGGTATTGCGTGACATCAAAATCCCTCACCTCACCTGCGATCTGACTGGCAAACTGACTCGCATCGAAATGCGATATTTTGACGATCCCTGACTTGCCCGCGACGATGTTCGGCCAGGCGACAGAAATTCCGATACCGACCGGAGAGACGATCCCCAGCCCGGTCACTACAACTCTACGTTTAGACAAATTAGCTCCGCCTACTCTGAAGGAAAAAAATTACTTTTGATGTGCGAGGACGTAATCAATAGCCTGCTGAACAGTCGTGATTGTTTCTGCGTCTTCATCAGGGATTTCGCATTCAAACTCTTCTTCCAGCGCCATCACCAGCTCAACGGTATCGAGCGAATCAGCACCCAGATCGTTAACGAAAGACGATTCGTTCTTTACTTCAGATTCGTTCACGCCCAGTTGTTCTGACACGATCTTTTTTACACGTAGCTCAATAGACATTTTAAGACTCCCACCCTGTTATAAGTTAAAAAAGCGCTGCCATTGTACCAAAGTTGCCGGAAATTCCCAACAACATCCGCAATACGGGCTGACAGTCATGCCAAATCATGCAGTTATTCGCCGCGCAAAATCGACATGGGCGACATTTTTCCCAGCCTGCGGGTAGTTAACCAGCCGGCCAGCATCACCATCGCGACGCCACCTGCCACACCGAACAGCCAGACAAGATTATCAGACCTGTACGGAATCTCCAGCACGAACGACAACACCAGCCCCAGCAGTGCTGCACTCGCCGCCGCGAACAGACCGCTGAGCGCACCCACCACGGCGAATTCGCCCAAATACAGGCGACGCAAATAACCGCTGCCAGCCCCCAGGGTGCGCAAAATCGCCGCTTCGCGCACGCGTTCGTCCATTGTCGCCAGCAGTGCCGCATACAGCACCACCACGCCGCACATCAGCGTAAACAGAAACACGACACTGATGGTTTGCGAGACTTGTTCGATGATGCCACGCACCTGCGCGATCACCGCATCAGTATCGATCACCAGCAGATTGGGGAATTTCCGCGTCAGCTCGTCGTCCACCTTTACGTTGTCGGGTGGCAGATAAAAACTGGCAAGATAACTGGCCGGATAATCTTTCAATAAATCCGGCGTGGCAATGACGAAGAAATTCACCCGCATCGAGTCCCAATGTACCCGGCGCAGACTGGTGACCGACGCTTGAAAACGGCTGCCAGCCACATCATAGGTCAACTCGTCACCCAGATGAATGCCCAGCGTTTTAGCGATCCCCTCTTCGACAGAGAGCTGGCCGACACGGTCACTTTTCGGTTTACTGTTTTCGGTTTGCCGTTCAGATTGGCCCCACCAGCTTCCGCTCACCAGCTCGTTCCACTCCGGCAGCCTGTCTGCATAGGACAAATTGAACTCCCGTTCCACCAGACCCCGCGCACGGGGATCCGGATAACTCTCGCCGTTGATTGTCTGACCGTTGATTGCAAGCAGCCGGCCTTTCACCATCGGTAACAGCTGTGGCTGCGGCATTTTTTGCGTTGCAAAAAAATCCAGCACGGGCCGATACTGCTCCGGCTGGATGCTGACGACGAAGCGGTTCGGCGTATCAGCCGGAAATTTTCCCTGCCAGCTTGCCAGCAAATCGCCGCGCACCAGCGTCAATACCAGCAAAGCCATGCCGCCCAGACTGAGCGCCACCACCTGCACCGCCACACTGCGACTATTTCGCGCCAGATTATTGAAGGCATGCCGCCAACGCAAACCGAAGTGCATCGAATAGCGAGCAAGTCCGCGCAACAATAACCACGCCATGCCGCCTGTCACCAGCATGGCTGCAAGCAGCCCGCCCAACACGGCCAACCCCATTTTCAGCGAACCTGCCTGCCATAGAAACAAAGCCGCCAGCACCAGCCCTGCCACGCCGTAGATCAGCCAGCCGCTGGCCGCCGGAAAACCCAGCTCACGGCGTATCACGCGAAGCGGTGACACCCGGCGCAGCTGCAATAAAGGCAAAAAAGCAAAGCCCAGCAACAGCGCAAAGCCGCTGACCGAAGCTTTCAGGGCTGGCAATACGCCGGGCTGCGGCAGGATCGCATCCGGCATGACGCTCACAACCAGCACCGCTTGCGTGGCGTACCCCAGCAGCAAGCCGCCCAGCACCGCCGCCCATCCCGCCAGCAAAAACTGATAAAGGAACAACCGCAACAGCTGACCCCGTTGCGCCCCAAGGCAGCGCATCACGGCGCAACCATCCAGATGGCGCATCACATACCGCCGCGCCGCAAGCAGCATGGCCGCCCCAGCTAAAATTGCAGTTGCCAGTGCCGCCAGACCCAGAAAATGCTCGGCGCGCTCCAGGGCCGTGCGTATTTCGGGACGCGCATCCGTCACGTCTTCCAGCTTCTCATTCGCATTCAGCTTTAGCGAAGCACGCAATGCCGCGAGCTGTGACGCATCCCCTGCGATCATCAGACGATACGAGATGCGGCTACCCTCTTGCAGCAAGCCGGTTCCGGTCACATCGGCCTGATTCATCAACACGCGCGGCGCAAAACTCGCAAATCCGATGGACTGATCAATATCCTTTACAACGCGCGCCGCCACACGGAAGCGCAGCAGGCCGATGCCAACCTCGTCGCCCACCTGTAAATCAAAGCGTCGCATCAGGCGCGCATCCGCCCACACCGTGCCGCGACCAACTCCCCTTCCCTTAACGGCGTATGAATGGGCAGAGGGAGCCAAATGCACATTACCATCGTCAATCTCGATGTTGCCGCGCAGCGGATAACCCGTCTCAACGGATTGAATTTCACAGAGCAACACCTGCCCGTCATGCGACACCATACTGGGAAAAGTACGGCTCTCCACCACGCCTAAGCCGCGTACCACCGCCATCTCGCGATAGCTGGCCGGGAACGGGCGCGTGGACGTGATGCGCAGATCCGCCCCCAGCAGACTGGTCGCCTGCTGAGCCAACCCCAGTCTTACCCGGTCGGCAAAAAGGCCTACCGTGGACAGACTACCCACCGCCAGCACCAAGGCCAGCATCAGCACGCGCCACTCACCTGAGCGCCAGTCGCGGCGCAGCAAGTTGTATGACAGTCGCAAGAGGTTCATTTTCTATTCACGCTATGATCCGGCCGCCAGCCAGGCGCAATTGTTTGCCACAGCGCTTTGACAACAGCTCATCATGGGTGACCAGAATCAGCGTGGTATTTTGCGATCGGTTCAGCTCGAACATCAAATCGATCACCTGCGCGCCGGTCGCCGCATCGAGATTCCCGGTAGGCTCATCGGCGAACAGGATTTTCGGATGCACCACGAAGGCACGGGCGAGTGCGACGCGCTGCTGCTCACCCCCCGAAAGATGTTTGGGCAAATGGTGTGCGCGCTCGATGAGCCCTACCTGGCGCAGCGACTCAGTGGCGCGCGCGCGCGCACCACTGACGCCCTGCAACTCCAGCGGCAACATGACATTTTCCAGTGCCGTGAGTGCAGGTAAGAGCTGGAACGACTGAAATACGAAGCCTGCCAATTCGCCGCGCAGGCGGGCACGCCCGTCCTCATCCAGCGCGAACAGGTCTGTATTATTCAACATCACGCGACCACTGCTCGGCACATCAAGGCCTGCCAGAAGACCTAGCAGCGTGGATTTCCCGGAACCGGATGCCCCGATGATGGCGAGACTCTCGCCCGATGATACTGTAAAATTGATTTCTTCCAAGATGGTCAATGGCTGTTCGCCACTTAACACTTGCTTACCGAGGCTCACCGCCTGCACAATCGCTGTCATGAAAAATTCATCCTCGTTGACCCTCCTGAAAACACTCCTGCTGCTCGCCTCACTGTGGCTGCCCGCAAGCGCTCAGGCAGTGCAAGCCGCAAAAAACATACTGGTGTTCGGGGACAGTTTATCAGCCGGATATGGTCTTGACGTTGGCGACAGCTGGCCCACTTTGCTGCAACTCGAACTGGATCGAAGCCGATCCGGATTCAAAATCCTGAATGCCAGCATCAGCGGCGAGACCTCGCTGGGTGGCAGGCAGCGCTTAGCCAAACTGCTGGAACAATATAAACCTGCGATCGTGATCGTGGAGCTAGGTGCGAATGACGGTCTGCGCGGCTTCAGCACGGCCGACATCGAAAGCAACCTGAATGAAATTCTGGTTCAAATCGGCCAGTCGCATGGCAAAGCATTGCTGATCGGCATGAAACTTCCGCCCAATTACGGCGAGCCGTACATCACGCAATTTCAAAATATCTTTTCCCGTCTCGCGGCGAAACACCACATCAGCCTGTTGCCCTACCTGCTCGAAGGAGTGAGTCCGGATCAGTTCCAAGCCGACAACCTGCATCCGTCTGCCCCCTCACAGCCGCAAGTCATGCGCAACGTGCTGCAGGTTTTGAAACCGCTGCTACGCTGACCAAAAATCATGCCGCAAGGGCATTCCCCGCACAACCAAAGGGCGACGCCCTAAGTTGTTGCGCGAAGGATTCAGGATTCAAAAAACTGAAAACCCATACTTAACGCAGCGTAATCCCGCTTTTGGCTGAAAAGCCTGCCGCGCTCATCACACCCGCGCCGAAGCGTTTCGCCAGTCTGTCGGCAAACCCTTCTTTCACCGTGAAGTCGACGATTTCCTCGGCCTTAATGACATCGCGCGCCACCGATTCGACGCTGCCATAACCATCCGCCAGCCCCATCGCCACGCCCGCCTGACCGTTCCAGATCAGGCCACTGAAGGTATCGCTGGTTTCTTTAAGACGCTTGCCGCGCCCCTGCCTGACCACATCGATGAATTGCTGGTGTATCTGAGCCAGCATCTGCTTGGCATATTCCTGCTGATCGGGACGCACGGCTGAAAAAGGGTCCATAAAACCCTTGTTCTCACCCGCCGTCACCAAACGGCGCTCCACGCCCAGCTTTTCCATCGTGCCGGTAAAGCCGAAGCCGTCCATCAGCACGCCGATCGAACCGATGAGGCTGGCCTTGTCCACGAAAATCTTGTCCGCTGCCGCCGCCACGTAATAACCACCGGACGCGCAGATATCCTCGACTACGACATATAACGGAATGGCCGGGTACTTGACGCGCAAACGGTGGATCTCGTCATTGATCTGGCCTGCCTGCACCGGGCTGCCGCCGGGACTGTTGATGCGCAGAATCACCCCTTGCGTCCCCTTGTCCTTGAACGCTTCCTGCAGACCGGGAATCATATTGTCGGCGCTGGCCGCACTATCGGCCGCAATCACGCCCTGCATATCGACCAGCGCGGTGTGCTTGCCGGTGCTCAGTGCAGTTTCGCTCTTGTCGAACCAGCCCATGAAGACAAACAGAATGACGAACAGATAGCCGAAGGTCAGCACCTTGAAGAAAATACCCCAGTGCCGCGCACGACGCTGTTCCTGTACAGCCGACATCGCCAGCTTCTCCAGCACGCCGCGCTCCCAATTTTGTTCAGACATTTTATTCCTTAATAAACAGATAGTTATAAATTAACTTTGAACCAGGCTCGCAATTGGGCGAAATCCTGCATCAGCGCCAGCGGTTTTAATGCCAGCAATTGCTCAGCCGGATGCGCACCGAACGCCACTGCGACCACCTCCACTCCGGCATTCTGGGCCAGCAGCACATCGTGAGTTGTGTCACCCACCATCAGGGTGCGCTCTGCACTGACCGCCAACTCGTCCATCAGTTCAAGCAACATGGCCGGATGCGGCTTGGAAAAAGTCTGATCCGCCGTGCGCGTCGCATGAAAATAACGCTTCATTCCGGTGGATTCGAGCACGCGATCCAGCCCCGCGCGATTCTTGCCGGTCGCAACCCCCAGGCTGTAACCTGCCTCGTGCAACTCGATAATCGTCTCGCGCGCGCCCTCGAATAAAGGAATCGCCTGATCCTGCGACAGGAAGTGATGACGATAACGCGCAACCAGCGGCTCATACATCACCTCTGGCGCATCAGGCACGGCATGGCGCAACGCCTGCATCAGACCCAGTCCAATCACATGGCGCGCCGCTTCATCATCGGGGACAGTCAGGTCAAGATCGCGGCAGGCGGATTGAATTGAACCTGCGATAATCGCCGTTGAATCCATCACCGTACCGTCCCAGTCGAACACAATCAGATCGTAGCGCTTACTCATTACTGTCACTATGCAAAGCGTCGATATTACCATCTTCGCGCTTCTCTCCCAAACCTGTGCCACAATACGCGCATGAAAACGAGACAAAAAACAAACACAGATGGAGTTTCAGCACAGAACGATGCAGCCAAGCCGCGTAGCACTGAAACTAAAACGACCTCAAAATCCGATTCAAGTCGAACTACAAATCGGACTGATGCGGCAAAGCCACGTCGCACTGAGACCAAAACAACTCGACAAAAGACAAATTCCGGAGGAGTTTCTGTGAGGAACGATGCTGCACAGCGTTCCGAAACTAAAACGACACCCAAGACCGATTCCAGAGCGGTTTCTGTGCGGAACGATGCGGCAAAACCGCGTTCCAAAACGACACAAAAAACCGATAGAAGCGAAGTTTCTGTGAGGAACGATGCGCAGCAGCGTTCCGAAACTAAAACTAAAACTAAACCGACACCCGGCAGATCGTCGACTCAGGCCAATGCCGCGCGTCGCACCACGAAACCGCGACTCAAGCCGGAATCCATAAATGCGGCTGCGCCTGCTGACACGGCGAAGCCGCGCCGGGTCGGCACCAAGATGTCACGACTGCTGGACTTAAACGTCGTTTCCGTGAAAGCGTCGGCGCCTGCCAAAGGGAATGCGACAAAGCCGCGTCCGAGCGGAGCCAACAGCGGCTCCCATACCGACTGGCTGCTGTATTGCCGTCCGGGCTTCGAACAAGATTGCGCACAGGAAGCAGTAGGCCAGGCGCGTCAGCAACGCCCGGTTCTGGCCGAACAGCCAGAGAACGCAACAGATAGCGGCTACGCCGTGGTGACCATCAATGAGCAAACGCTGTCCTACAGCGAACTGATTTTTGCACGCCAACTGATCCGCCTGCATCACACGATAGACGATTTGCCTGAGCGCGACCGCCTGACCCCGATACTCGCCGCCATCAACACCCTGCCCGGCACGTTCGGCGCGCTGTGGCTGGAAGTACCGGACACCAACGACGGCAAGACGCTGTCGGCCTTCACACGTCGTTTTGGGCCATTGCTGGAAACAGCACTGCGTGAACAGGGTCGATTGACGGATGACACCCAGAATGAGAATAAAAAACTGCCGCGCCTGCATCTTTTCTTCCCAGACAAATCCTCCGCGCTGATCGGCACCAGTGATCCGTACAACAGCGCGGCCTCCATCATGGGTATCGTGCGCCAGTCGATGCCGGCTGAGGCGCCGAGCCGCTCAACTTTGAAGCTTGCCGAAGCCATCGAAGTCTTTCTGGACAAGAGCGAACAAACACGCCTGCTGCGCAGCGGCATGACCGCTGTGGATCTGGGCGCAGCTCCCGGCGGCTGGACCTGGCAGATGGTCAAACGCGGCATACGCGTGACCGCCGTGGACAACGGCCCGATGAAAGGCGTGATGGCCAAAAACCCGATGGTCGAACATCTGATGCAGGACGGCTTCAAGTTTGTGCCCCGCAAAGCGGTCGACTGGCTGATCTGCGACATGGTGGAAAAACCGTCGAAAGTCGCCGAGCTGATCGGAAACTGGTTCGCGGCCGGCTGGTGCAAACACGCAATCTTCAATCTGAAACTGCCGATGAAGCAGCGCGTCAATGCCCTAGATGCAGCTCTGGGCGGCATCCGCACCCGCCTGAACATGGAAGGCATCAACTACAAGATGACCGCCAAACAGCTCTATCACGACAGGGAAGAAGTCACCGTGTTTTTGACCCGGACCAAGAGCCGCTAATCTACGGAAAAAGTCGCAATACCGAAATCGGGGGCGCCAGAAGCGTCCCCTGACCAGCTCACAAACCCGCGCGCCTGCGCACAGAAAAACCTAGAGCCGCTCGACACTCTCTGCTAAGGTTAAGGGTTGTCGGATGTCAGCCCATCGTCTGCAGCGTGGTCAGGCTACGACAGAACGTTCCGGGCTGACGTCGGGCAACCGCTCCAAGGAGGAAACCGCGCGAGTTACTGATGCACTTTGTTCAGTGTGCAGGCTATGGGGATTAGAAGGTTTACATGGCTCGTTGAATGATCAGTCTGTCTGCTCAATAAGCGCAGAAGTTGGTTTCGACGCTCAATGACGAACCCATAAGTCTGAATGTAGAGGTTGTGTGCCGGTGTCGTTGCGCCGATATGGCGACACGACACAATGCAGCAGCCTGCCGGTTCAGACCGGCAACAGATTGTAGTGTTGTAAAACGCCGTTACGTTCATGGCGGCCCCCGTAAATGAGGCGATGCCCGTATCGGTTGGATGCGCGCCAGAGTTTCGACGACGCGCATCGCTGCACCGCAGTGTGGGCAGACAAAGGTGGGCTGTACAGTTTCGTTCGGCGCATCGATCACTTTGGCTTCCACCGGCACGACATGCAACAGCTCACGTACCCTCGCCAGATTCTCCCGCCGCCTGGCATTGACGAGCAACCCATAGTGACGGATACGATGGAAGCCACTGGGCAAGACATGTA
>JBBRBS010000046.1:0-13063 GCA_038205615.1 Burkholderiales bacterium
AGTGGCGTCTGGGTTTGCCTATCAGTGCTGCGGTGCTGGCCTTGCTGGCGATCGTGCTGAGCTATGTCAATCCGCGCGCAGGGCGTTCGCTGAATATGGTACTGGCGATGGTGTTGTACATGCTGTACAGCAACATGATCAGTGTGACTAACGCCTGGGTAGGTCAGGGTAAGTTATCCCCCGGCATCGGGCTGTGGGGTATCCATGCGCTGATGTTGCTGATTACAGCGTTGCTATTCTACTGGCGTATGACGCTGTTCTCCTGGCGTCGGGTATTCAATAAATGAGACTGCTGACTCGTTATCTGGCACGTGAAATATACTCCTCCATCGGTCTGGTGTTCGGCGCACTCCTGATGCTGTTCGCTTTCCTGGATTTTATTCATGAGTTAAGCGTGATGGGCTATGGCCAGTACAGCTTGGGCTATGTCGTGCTGTTCGTGATCCTGACGATGCCGGGGCATATTTACGAATTGTTTCCGGTGGCGGTGCTGATCGGCACCATCGTGGCGCTGGTGCAAATGGCGGCCCGTTCAGAACTGACGATCTACCGCGCGTCCGGTGCCTCGACCGCGCAGATGCTGGGCGCGCTGTGCAAGATTGCGCTGCCGATGATTATCGTGAGTTTTATCTGTGGCGAATTTCTTTCACCGCCGTCTGAGCGCATGGCGCAGAAGCTGCGCCTCAAGGCACTGAATACTCAGGTTTCCATGCAGGCGTTCCGCTCCGGCGTGTGGGTTAAAGACGATCTCAGCTTCGTCAACGTCAAAAGCGTGATGCCTGACACCAGTTTGTCGGATATCGATATTTACGCGTTCGACGAGACTTTTCACCTGAAGACGATCGTCCGCGCCAAACGCGCAAGCTTCGTTGAGCCCGGCACCTGGCTGATGAAAGATGTGTTGCAAACACGTTTTGACAAGCAGGGTGTCAGCACACAGTCTATGCCGGATCAGGAATGGAAGTCGGTTCTGACGCCCGGCATTATGAGCGTGATGCTGGTGGTGCCGGAACAAATGTCTGCCTATGATTTGTACAAATACGCCTCTCACCTGAAAGAGAATAAACAGCAGAGCGCGCGCTATGAAATTGCGATGTGGAACAAGCTGGTTTACCCGTTTGCGTTACTGGTGATGATGGTGCTGGCCTTGCCCTTCGCGTCATATCAGCGGCGCACAGGCGGGATCAGCGTGATGATCTTCCTGGGTATCGTGCTGGGACTGGTGTTCCACTTTGCAGGTCGCCTGGTCGCAAGTTTAGGTTCGCTCAATGATTGGCAGCCCCTGTTCAGTGCCACTGCGATGACAGGCGTGTTCTTGCTGGTCGGCGCATTCATGCTGTGGCAGGTCGAACGGCGCTAACGGCGTTTTGAGTATTCCTGAACCATTCTTTACTAACCGATCAGCGCGACGTCCGGTTTGAGGGTGGCGATCGGATCTCCCATCAGGTAGGCAAAAGAAACCGACACACGTTGACCTGCCGCAACGGTCAGCGGATCGGACAGCGGCATGATCAGGTATTGGCTGAACCAGTCGACGCTGCGCTGTTGTTCCTCGACGATGGTCAGCACATTCTTCGTGATAAAGCGCAACGCATTGAGCGATCCGCCTTGTGCAAGGGTGATTTCGCCCTGCCAGACGCAGTCCACAGGCAGAGCCTCATCGTAGCTGGCCAGTTGGAAAAGGACCGGTTCCGCCAATTCTGTGGTGCGTTGATGCGATGCGGACGGGTCCTGGAGCGAGGGGATGGGCGCGTAGTAACCGTTGAAATCAAACGACTGTTGAACGGGTTGTACGGCCTGGATGAATGCTTCGGGCAGAAAGCGCGGCAGCGGCGCGCCGAACTTCTCCAGATAACGACGCTTGAAGCTGGCTAGTACCGGTACCTGTTTCTCACGCAGCATGCCTACATGCAGCATCTCGCAGATCACCACATCCACAGGCTCAGGCGGCAGATAGTCGAAGGCGTCAGCCTGAATGACCTCGATGCGTTCAGCGCCGGGGTTAATCGCAATCAGGCGGCGTGCGGCATGAACCAGTTCCGGATTGCGTTCCACGCACCACACATGGGCTGCGCGTTGCGCCGCAAAGAATGACAGCACGCCGGTGCCGCCGCCCAGATCCAGCACTTTCGAACCTGGCGCTACGGCAAGGTTGATGGCCTCATGGAACGCGCACATGCGCGCAGGATCGGCCAGCATATTGTGATGGTAAATGAAGGGGATGAACTGACCCAGTTCCAGGTGTTCCTGCGATGTTGGCATGTTATTCCGTCTGGTAATGCTGCATCTCTTCGCGACGGGATTTGAGGCTCGCTAAATCTATACAGTCATGCGGATTTAACCTGTAATTGCGCTTTTCGGCAAGTTTTACCTGTTTTTTGGGATGGCATTGACGTAGCTTCGCGCAGAAAAACGCTGTCCGCTGGCTGCGCTGTAGCGATACGCTCAGGTATAATGCCCAATTTTCAAATCATTCGACAGGAAAACCATGCCAATTTATGCTTATGCGTGTTCCGAATGCGGGCTGCAACAAGACGTGATGCAAAAAATGAGCGATGATCCGCTTCATACTTGTCCGGAATGCGGCAAGGAAACATACACAAAACAATTGACCGCTGCCGGTTTTCAGTTGAAAGGCAACGGCTATTACGCCACCGATTTCAAGAACAAGCCCAAGAGCGAATGTGCGCCTTGCCCGAGTGCCGGTTCATGCCCGGCCGCTAACACCTGAACAATGAAGAAATTTCTCGTCACGGGTCTGCTGGTTTGGGTGCCGCTCGGCATCACGTTTTGGGTGCTGAACCTGACCATCACCACGATGGATCAGACCTTACTGCTGTTGCCTAAAAACTGGCAGCCGGTTAATTTTCTGCCTTTTCCTGTTCCGGGCCTGGGGATCATTCTGACCTTCGCCGTAGTGTTGTTGACCGGACTGCTGATCCGCAACGTGTTCGGTCAGCGGCTGTGGGCGGCCTCAGAGAAAGGCATGCTGCACGTTCCTTTTGTCGGCAGCATCTACAAGGGTGTGAAACAGGTCAGCGATACCTTATTGTCCGGTAACGGTAATTCGTTCCGCAAGGTGTTGCTGGTGCGCTATCCGCATCCGGATGCCTGGTCGCTGGCGTTCCAGACCAACGTGCCGAACGAAGTGGCTGGTCGTCTTGAAGACGAGTATGTGGCGGTGTTCATCCCCACCACACCGAGCCCGGTTAACGGCTTTTATTTTTTCGTGCGTCGCGCCGACACTATCGTGCTAGATATGACGGTGGATGTGGCTTTGCGCTCCATCGTATCGATGGGTGTCGTGTCCGATGTCGAATCGGCACCGCACAGACCGCATACGACCAATACCAACTTTTCTTAGCAATACCTTTTTCCTAGAGACCACCATGCGTACACATTATTGCGGCACACTCAATACCGACCAACTCGACCAGACCGTGAGCATTTGCGGCTGGGCGCATCGCCGCCGCGATCACGGCGGGGTGATTTTTATCGACTTGCGCGACCGTGAAGGTCTGGCGCAGGTGGTCTGCAATCCTGACCAGCTGGAGATGTTCAAGATCGCTGAATCGGTGCGCAACGAATTTGTTTTGCGCATCACAGGCACGGTGCGTCGCCGTCCCGAAGGCGCGTCCAACAGCAATCTGGTCAGCGGTGAAATCGAAATCCTGTGCCATGAAATCGAGGTGTTGAACGCGTCGATTACGCCGCCGTTCCAGCTGGATGACGAAAACCTGTCAGAGAACGTTCGTCTGACTCATCGCGTGATCGATCTGCGCCGTCCGCAGATGCAAAAGAACATGATGCTGCGTTACAAGGTGGCCATGGCGTTCCGTCGCTTCCTGGACAGTCGCGGTTTCATCGACATCGAGACGCCGATGCTGACCAAATCCACACCGGAAGGCGCGCGCGATTACCTGGTGCCATCGCGTGTACACCCGGGCGAATTTTTTGCGTTGCCGCAATCCCCCCAATTATTCAAGCAGTTGCTGATGGTGGCGGGCTTCGATCGCTATTACCAGATCACGAAATGCTTCCGTGACGAAGACCTGCGCGCCGACCGTCAGCCTGAATTCACCCAGGTGGATATCGAGACTTCATTCCTGAACGAGACGCAGATCACCGCGCTGACCGAGGAGCTGATCCGCACCGTGTTCAAGGAAGCGCTGGATGTGAACTTGCCTAATCCATTCCCGCGCATGCCGTACAGTGAAGCGATGGCGCGCTTCGGTTCGGACAAGCCGGATATGCGCGTGACGCTGGAGCTGACTGAAGTCACCGATGTGATGAAGGATGTGGCGTTCAAGGTGTTCGCCGGCGTGGCAAATTCGGCAAATGGTCGTATCGCTGCGATGCGCGTGCCAAACGGCGCTGCATTCACCCGTGGCGAGATCGACGAATACACCAAGTTTGTCGGCATCTACGGCGCGAGGGGCCTGGCTTACATCAAGGTCAACGACATCACGCAACTGAACGATGCCGGTCTGCAATCGCCTATCGTGAAGAACATCCACGAGGCGGCGCTCAAAGCCGTGATTGAACGCACAGGCGCGCAAAACGGCGACATCATCTTTTTCGGCGCGGACAAGGAAAAAGTGGTCAACGATGCGCTGGGTGCATTGCGCTGCAAGATCGGCCACGAAAAGGGTCACGTCAATGGCAGCGCCTGGGAGCCGTTGTGGGTGGTGGACTTCCCGATGTTCGAGTACGACGAAGAAGCAAAGCGCTGGAACGCCTGTCACCATCCGTTCACCGCACCTAAGGACGAGCATCTGGCCTTGCTGGAAACGGATCCTGGCAAGTGTCTGGCCAAGGCCTACGATCTGGCATTGAACGGATCAGAGTTGGGCGGCGGTTCGGTGCGTATCCACAAGGCAGAAGTGCAGAGCCAGGTGTTCCGCGCACTCAATATCGGCGCGGAAGAAGCGCAACTGAAATTCGGCTTCCTGCTCGATGCACTGCAGTATGGCGCGCCGCCGCATGGCGGTCTGGCTTTCGGCCTGGATCGCATTGTCACGATGATGACCGGTTCCGAATCAATACGCGACGTGATTGCCTTCCCCAAGACGCAGCGCGCGCAATGTCTGTTGACGCAAGCGCCTTCTGCTGTGGATGAACGCCAGTTGCGCGATCTGCACATCCGTCTGCGTCAGCAGGTGCAGGCTACCGTGGAAGTCGACAAGGAGTAATTCGATGTTGCAGACACTGCGCTTGTTCAGTGTGATATGGCTGTTGATGGCGAGTCTCTCGAATGCGCAAGCCTTTCAATGGCAAACTCATAGTCAGGAGCAAAGCCAAAGTCAGGTTGTGCTGGGCACGATAACAGTGGTCGATCTGCCGCCTGAGGCGCGCGAAACGTTGCGTGCAATCAGACAGGGCGGGCCGTTTGCCTATGATCGTGACGGGGTGGTTTTCGGCAATTTTGAGCGGGTCTTGCCAAAACAGGCGCGCGGCTATTACCATGAATACACGGTGAAAACACCGGGTGCACATAACCGGGGTGCACGTCGCATCATCGCAGGTAGCACGGGCGAATATTATTACAGCGCAGATCATTACCAAACTTTCAAACGCATACGGGAGTAGTTATGGCCGCAGCACCACAACTGAACGATCTGGCAGCGGCGGGCTGCCATAAACTGGACTGTAGTGTGGAAGAGCTTCTCGATGCGGCCGATGCGGCCGGATTTGCGCTGTTCGATGCGGATTTGAAGGGGGTCAAGGGCAAGAAAAATCTGCTGGTAGCCTTAGCCCGCGCCACCGACTATCCGGATGAATTCGGTGCGAACTGGGATGCGCTGGTCGATGTGTTGTGTGACCTGTCATGGGATGCGGCGCCAGGCTATGTATTGCTGCTGCGCAATGTCAGTCCGACACTGGGACTGTCCTCGAACGACCGTGAAATCGCGCAGGACATCTTTGACGATACGGTCGTGTACTGGCGGCAGCGCAACAAGCCGTTCTGGATATTCTTCGCCTAGACATGAATGTTAAAAAACAGCCCATATCCGTTCTGGTGGTGATCTACACCGCAGATCTTGACGTGTTGTTGCTGGAACGCGCGGATCATCCAAATTACTGGCAATCGGTCACTGGCAGCCGTGAAGGCGATGAAGCGCTGCGCGACACGGCGATACGTGAAGTGCGGGAAGAAACCGGACTGGATGCCAATCAATATGAGTTCACTCACTGGCAGTTGCAAAACACCTATGAAATTTATTCGCACTGGCGCCATCGCTATGCGGAGGGCGTCACGCAAAACACCGAGCATGTGTTTGGCCTGCAATTGCCGGGTCGTGTTGCGATCACGTTAGCCCCTCGCGAACACTTGAATTTTCAGTGGTTGCCGTGGCAGGAAGCGGCGGAAAAAGTATTCTCGCCGAGCAACCGGGCGGCGATTCTGCAACTGACGCAGCGCATAATCAGGAAGAGTATATGAATCAGAATGCCATTTCCATACCCTATGACCATCCCGGTTTGCTGACCGCGCAGGCGTGGGCCCGTGTTTCAAGTGAACCTGATGCGTCTGAAAAAGCCTCTCTGATCACGCGCATCAAGCGCCTGTTGATCGAACAGGATGCGGTGCTGGTGGCGCATTATTATGTACATCCTGACTTGCAGGACATGGCAGAAGCCACCGGCGGCATCGTCTCCGACTCGCTGGATATGGCCAATTTCGGGCACCGGCACCAGGCTAAAACCATCGTCGTGGCGGGCGTGCGCTTCATGGGCGAGACCGCCAAGATATTGAACCCTGAAAAGCGCGTGCTGATGCCTGATCTTGGTGCGGAGTGCTCGCTCGATCTGGGTTGTCCTGCCGATGAGTTTGCCGCATTTTGCGATGCACATCCTGATCGAACCGTGGTGGTGTATGCCAATACCAGTGCGGCGGTGAAGGCGCGTGCCGACTGGATGGTGACCAGTTCCATCGCCTTGCCGGTGGTCAAACATCTGCACGCACAGGGCAAAAAAATCCTATGGGCGCCCGATCGCCACCTGGGCAGCTATGTGCAGGAGCAGAGCGGTGCGGACATGCTGCTCTGGCAAGGCGCATGCGTGGTGCATGACGAATACAAGGCGCAGGAACTGATCGCACTCAAGGCGAAACATCCGGGTTGCATGGCGTTGGTGCATCCGGAGTCACCGCGTGCTGTGGTCAAACTGGCGGATGTGGTCGGCTCAACCACCCAACTGATTAATGCGGCGCAGAATTCGGAGGCGCATGTTTTTATTGTCGCGACCGACAATGGCATCCTGCACAAGATGCGTATGCTCTGCCCAGACAAGCTGTTCCTGGAAGCACCCACAGCCGGGGCGGGGGCCAACTGCACCAGTTGCAGCCATTGCCCGTGGATGGCGATGAATGGCCTGTCAAATCTGGCCCAAGTGCTGGAAAACGGCACCAATGAAATCATCGTTGACCCAGCCATCATCCCGCGTGCCGTGCAGCCGATACAGCGCATGCTGGATTTTGCAAAGCAGATCAACCTGCCGACGCGCGGCCTCGGCAATGCCTGATCCATACAGAGCGACTGAATGTGACTGAGCGTGGTTGTTTTATGCCTGTCCGGTTGTCACCTACGGCAAGGCGTTTGCTTTGCAATTGAGAAGAATCAGCGTTTCTCAGGATATTCTGGTAGCAGTCACCGGTCGCACAAAAACGTTTTTAGAATATTGCTGGGTTTTCATTTTTGTCGAAAATTGCCTGCTACCTGATAACTATGACTGAGTGAATGCATGATTTTCGGATGCAAAACTGCACATTGGGTGTTCAGCAATGTCCCTTCAGCAGTACGTCGATATTGGAAATTGGCTGCCGTAAACCTGCCCGTCGCGTACAGCAACAAGGTGCCAATTTCGGCTCGTGGGACGATCACCATGAAGGTCAGTTCATCGGCCATTCACAAATACACAAAATTTTGACTCTATTACATCCGGGTTAGGCATCCCCACGCACGTATGCTGCGAACTGCCCAGCTGAGAGCGGCTTGCTGAAGTAGTAGCCTTGCACTTCATCACAACCCTGCAAGCGCAGAAATGCGAGCTGCTCTGCTGTTTCAACGCCTTCGGCAATGGTCTGCATACCGAGACTGCTCGCCATGTTGATAATGGCGCTGACGATGGCCTTGTCTTCAGGATTTTCGGTGATGTCACGCACAAAAGACTGGTCGATTTTGAGCTTGTATACCTTGAATTTCTTGAGGTAGTTCAGCGATGAATAACCTGTGCCAAAATCATCTATCGACATGCGGATGCCGCGTGTGTGCAAGTTTTCCATCATCGCAATAGCAGCCAAAGGATCATCCATGGCGACACCTTCAGTCAATTCCAGCTCAAGATGATGTGGCGATAGCTGTACTTCGTCGAGAATTCTCGTTACCAGTTCAGGCAGACTGGCATAACGGAACTGCACCGCCGAGAGGTTGACCGCCATTACCATGGGCGCCATGCCGCCGTCCATCCAGCTTTTAAGTTGCCCAATCGCGGTGCGCAACACCCATTCCCCGATTTGTAAAATCTGGCCGCTGCTCTCGGCGATAGGGATGAATTCAGAAGGTGAAATAAGACCCAATTCGGGATGCTGCCAGCGCAACAGGGCTTCCGCGCCAATAATGTGTCCATCTTGTAATAACACTTGTGGCTGATAGAGAAGAAATAGTTCGTCGCGCTCCAGCGCGCGACGCAGGGAATTTTCCAGTTGCAGGATGCGCGTTGAGCGCGCCTGCATTTTCGGCGTAAAAAAGCGATGATTGTTGCGGCCATCTGCCTTGGCACGATACATGGCAGTGTCGGCACACTTGGACAGGATTTCAAAATCTGCGCCGTCACCAGGATACATGGCGATGCCTATCGAAGAAGTTACAACCAATTCATGCTGATCAATCCGGCAACGCTGAGCAATTGCCAGGAGCAGTTTCTCAGCCATATGCGTAGCAACATCCACATCCGCGTCCAACAACACCAGGACGAATTCGTCCCCTCCCTGACGTGAAATAGTGTCTTCATCGCGCACGGTCGATTTTAACCGTCGCGCGATTTCAATGAGAAGTTTGTCACCGACGCTCTGACCCAGTGCTTCATTCACATTTTTAAAGTGATCAAGGTCAATGTATATTAAAGCCAATTTTTTGTTATTGCGCTGTGCGAAGCTGAGGGCGAAATTAAACCGTTCCGCGAACATAATGCGGTTCGGCAGTCCTGTGAGCAGGTCGAAATTAGCGAGGCTCAGTATGCGTTGCTCGGCTTGCTTGCGCTCGGTGATATTATCTATAGCAACTACAAATTCATCTGGTGCAGGACTGTAAATGGCAAACGAGAACCATTTATCCAATGCCGACAGGTAGTGTTCCCAGCGGGTAGGCTCGCCGGTATGCGCCACCCGCCCGAAAACCTCCAATGATTCCGGATTGTCTCGACAATAGCCAGGAATGACCTCGCTAACTTTCCGCCCCACCACATCCTTAAGCCCGGTTATTTTTGTATAGCTCGGATTCACCTTGATAAATTCATAATCAATCGGAATTTTGTCCTTAAAAATCATACGACAATGTGCAATGCCGTTCAGCATGTTATCTACCAATGACCGATAATCGGATTCGCTTTCCTGCAACGCTTGTTCGCCCTGCTTCCGCGCGGTGATGTCCTGTATCGTGGTGATTAAGTAGTCCGCTGCAGCATCGGGTTGACGTACGCATTTGACATCTATTGTGGCAAACATCACGGTGCCATCCTTACGGATAAAGCGCTTATTGATCACGAAACCTTCAGATTCCCGGCGAATGACACGCTCGAACTCGACAAGATTTGCAGCCAAATCTTCCGGATGTGTCATATCAGCCCAAGTCTTCTTGATGAGTTCATCACGGGAATACCCCAGCATGGTGCAAAGATAGTCATTGAACTGTATCCAGCGTTTTGTCGCCAGCGAGGTAACCGCCATGCCAACAAATGGCAAGTCAAAAAACTGCCTCATTAATTGATCTGATTTTTCCTGTTCAGCCAACAAGCTTAAGCCACACTTTTTGAGCAGTAGATATAGCAGGCCACTGGTGAGGCTGACAAAAGCCAGGCCCTTGCTTATTTCGAGGACGCTCTGGGTCAGGGGGTCGTTGGCCAGATATGTCAACAGGTAGCTGGTCAGAACTATCCACAACGCAGAGAATGACGCGTAAAGAAAAGCTATACGGGCAGGAGTGAGGCCGTTAGACATAAGTAATTTCAAGCAGTTAGAATAAGCAAGTCGCAATAATACTCTTCAGCATTATCTGCGTTAAAGTTTATATGGCTTGCCATTTTTATCGAAATGAATTCGGCCCGAATGCTATTAGACCCGTTTGTGATTCCATGGATAGCACTTCACATTGCGCAGATACAAAAAACACAGCCCGAATCCCCAGTTACGCTGTTTATGGGTGAGGCGGATCAGGTGGTCGGCGATTTCAATTCCTTTGGCTTGCTCGGCATCACGGAGCGTGCACTGATGGTGAACGGCAAGGTCAGGATCAGCAGCAAACCGGGCAGGGGCACACAGGTGCTGATCAGCATCCCACTTGCGAGGAAAGTACACTAAGCGAACGAAACAGAGGGGGCGCTGATGCAGTTAGTTCACGCTTGGTCCGACCAATGAACTCCTCGCATAGTGAGTTACCGTATGGAATTGTTATGTTCGCTGGCGAACATAAGCGCCTCTTATATTTTGTTATATTTGTAACTGCTTGCGTTGACAGGTTTAAATCGTCACGAAGCATCAGCAGCATAATAATTATTCAATGGAGTATGGTTTTTCAGGTAATTAAGGTATGTTAAAAATAGCAAAAGAGTCGCCTCACGATCCGAAACGAAATCTCATTCTTGCAGCCCTGCCAGCACGGGATTACGAACGCATGCTGCCCTATCTGGAGTTTATTGCGATGCCGTTGGGGTGGCGGATGAGTGAGTCGGGTGATCATGTGAATTTCCTGCATTTCCCGACCACTGGCATCGTCTCGCTGATTTATGATTTGGAAAACGGGGCATCGAGTGAAGTTGCGCTGGTTGGAAATGAAGGAATGGTCGGTATCTCCATTTTTATGGGGGGCGATAGTATGCCGAGCAGCACTGAAGTGCAAAGCGCAGGTTATGCCTATCGGCTCAGCAGGAAAATTATGAAGCAGGAGTTCGCACTAGGGGGGGAACTGCAACACTTGGCACTGCTTTTCACGCAGGCGCTGATTAGCCAGACCTCACAAACCGCAGTCTGCAATCAACATCACTCAATGGCTCAGAGACTTTCCCGCTGGCTGTTGATGAGCCTGGACCGAATGCATGATGACAAACTGATGGTCACGCAAGAGCTGATCGGGAACCTGTTGGGTGTGCGCCGGGAGAGCGTGACCGAAGCTGCGGGCAAGTTGCAGAAAGATGGCCTCATTACCTACTCACGCGGCGTCATCAAGGTCGTAGATCGGCCCGGACTTGAAATGCAGGTATGCGAGTGTTATGAAGCGGTGAAACAAGAATACGCCCGTTTACTCACCACCCCGGTTTTCAAAAAAGGACTAAAATGATCGGGCAACGAACGATCACAATTTTAGCTGAGTTGAACTTAATATAATGACCGTAAACGGCCTGTTGTTATTTGATTAAAGCTGCTGTTAAACCGGGATGTATGCCTGTTGTGGCGATTTTCTTTGCAAGTCGCACGTTATACGGTTGATTTAATGTGCTAAATTTTGTCGAAATGAATTGTAGAAACATCTCAATGCTCACTGTCGCTACCTACAATATCCATAAGGGTTTGTCCCACTTTAACGGGCGGGTGGTGATGCATGAACTGCGCGAACGGCTGCACGAATTGAATGCAGATATCGTTTTTTTGCAGGAGGTTCAGGGTGAGCATACCCGCCACGCCGAGCGTTTTGCCGACTATCCCGACGGTGCGCAGCATGAATTCATCGCGGACAGACGCTGGCCGCATTCTGCTTACGGCAAGAATTGTGTCTATGAGGCAGGCCATCATGGCAACGCGATCTTAAGCCGTTATCCGATTGTGCAAACCTTTAACACCGATATATCCGCACATCGTTTTGAGAGTCGCGGCCTGTTGCATTGCGAGGTTGAATTGCCAGATGGACAGCGCGTACACAGCCTGTGCGCACACTTCGGCCTGTTCGCCAAAGGGCGACGCTCGCAAACCGCCGCCTTGATCGAATACGTGCAGAACGAAATTCCAATCGATGCGCCGGTGATTATCGCGGGTGACTTCAACGACTGGCGTAACCAGATGAGTCATGCCATTTCAACAGAACTGAACATGCACGATGTGTTTCACCTGCAGGGTGGCCGTGTTGCGCGCAGTTATCCGGCGCGGCTGCCTTTGTTTCGTCTGGATCGGATTTACGTGCGCGGCTTCAGTGTGTTGCAAAGCGATGTACATGTCGGCGGCGCCTGGCAACGCCTGTCCGATCATGCTGCCCTATCGGCGACGTTGAAACGGAATGTCTGACACCTTTCTAGTAGACAACAACCAGCTCACGCTGCTGCAAAACGGCGCTGAGTATTTTCCACAACTCTGTGCGGATATCGACATCGCACTTAGTACGATCTATCTGGAAACCTATATTTTTGCAGCAGACCATGCCGGTCGCAAGGTTAGCGACGCCCTGCAAAGAGCCGCGCGGCGCGGCGTCGTGGTGCGCGTGTTGATGGATGGTTTCGGCTCGGCACATTTGCCGGCTGACTGGTTGTCCGAACTGCGTGAGGCGGGCGTGCAGGTGCAATGGTTCAGGCGGAAAATCTCCCCTTTTACCTGGAATAGCAGCCGGAAACGACGCCTGCTTCGCTTGCATCGCAAGCTGGTGGTGCTGGACAGCGAGGTGGCGTTTATCGGCGGTATCAATATCATCGACGATGCAACGGGTAATGGCGATTCCGGCGCGCCTCGCCTCGATTTCGCGGTGCGTGTGCAAGGCCGTGTTGCGGGCGAGATTCATGCCATCATGCGTCGTCTTTGGAGCACGGTGTCATGGGCCAGCTCCCGCCTGCGCGGTGAGCGGATTGCACGGTTCATCGCTGAAACGGG
>JBBRBS010000047.1:0-12989 GCA_038205615.1 Burkholderiales bacterium
GACATAGGCAAAACCACGCGGCATCGGGTGGCGGGGCATGAAAAGCATCGTCATGCCGCAGCTCAAGGCAGGGTCACCAACCCGGTGAGTTCGTTGATCGCAATGGCAACGCTCTGTCCGCCATAGCTGAGCAGCACGCTGCTACCCGGTTGCAACAGGCCAACATTGGTCGCTATCCCGTTGAAAACCTGCAACTGAGTCAGGCCCGGCCCGATCAGCATTTGTGCATAAGGACTGCCGCCCGCCTGAAATTGCGGCAGCAATGTGACACCCGGCGCAAATAAGCTGACGTCCAGCGTTGCCGCACGCTTGGTGAGCGGATCGTTGACGACTGAGTTTAAATTACCGCTGCTGTTTGAATTATAGAGGCTGAGCTGGCCGGCAGCCGACTTGCCATCGACCAGCACATAGCCGCCGGTACGTCTGGCTTCGCTCAGCGCAAAGCGCAGCAGATTAGTAGTTTCTTCCGCCGCGACATTGAGCTTTTGCGGGTCACCGGACGACATCATGGGGACCGCAGCGGCCGCTGTGATCCCCATGATGACCGTGACGATCAGCATTTCCACCAGGGTAAAACCGTTTTCAGCTTTCATGCCGGGCTCCCTGGGGCTGAACTGTTAGCGGGCCGAGTAAGCCACTCCTTTGCTGTCCGTAGCGTTACTGTTCATGACGATCTGACCTGTCTTTGTGTCATAAGCCCAGCCGCCGGTGGCCGCAGCTGGCGCGAGCGGAGTACCCAAAGCCGTAGCGACGACGGTTGAAATGTTGGTGATCGGCTCGGCTGGCATGCCGCTGCGCAGGTAAGGCCCCAGTCTGGTCGTCGCGTCAGCACCCGTACAGGTTGTGCCAGTAACGCTGCTGTACAGGGTCAGCTGTGAGACCACCGCCGATGCCGTGTTGATCGCACCGGTACCTGCGGCACCGACCGTACAAGTCGCACCCGTAGCCGCGACGGCGCCGGGGTATTGTCCATTGTGCTGTACCTTGTACAGCTCGATCGCCGAACGCAAGCCATTGAGGTTGGAATTCAGGGATGATTCCTGCGCATCAACGGTCGCCCCGGAAAACTGGGGGATCACAATCGCCGCCAGAATCGCCAGAATGATCACGACAATCAACAGTTCAACCAGCGTGAAGCCATGCTGGATCAGTTTCACTGACTTACTTGTCACAGAATACATATCAAATCCTTCCAATGGGTTGCTGCCGTTAACAAAATACTCATCCGGGTGCGGTCATCTGTTGTGCCCGATTCGAGCCAAAGGCACGAACGCTTTCCGGTTTGGAGCATATGTTGTAATTTTACTAAGATTACACAGGCCAAATCCATTAGCAGATTCTGAATTTATATAGTGTATTTCTTATGTACATACTAAGGAAAAGACTATGCCACTATCGGTGAGCAGTAAGTACACAAAATTGCGTGGTGACGATCAGCACTTTTAACGACCTATCTATCAGATTTTAAACATAAATTATATCTAACTCCAGGCAGCAACACATTCGCTGCATCGCTGGTTAACGTGAAACTCGCGCGACCGTTCGCTTGCATTATCAGGGGGTGGTCTTTGCCATGCTCGTCAGTGAATCGCGCGTGACAGTTTGAAGATGGGCAGAATCAGCGACACGACAATACCGCCGACCACGACGCCCATCACGATCAGCATGACCGGTTCGACCGACTTGGCCAGCACGCTGATGCGCCGGCTCAGCTCTCTGCCATAAAAATCGGCCACACGGGTCATCACCATGCCCAGATTACCGGTCTGTTCACCCGTGGCCACCATTTGCCGCACCATCGGCGGAATATAGGGCGAATCAGTGAAGCCGACCGCGATGCCGCGACCTTCGTTGACATGGGTGCGGATCTCCTCCAGAAACCGGGCAAACACCAGATTGCTGACCACGCCCTGACAGGCCTTCAGTGCGACCGTGATCGGCACGCCGTTGCTCAGTGACAGGCCGAGCACACTGAGTGTCTGGCTCAGATAGATCTGGATATAAATATCCTTGATGACGGGCAAATTCATCTTGAGCTTGTCCAGCATCAGATGTCCCGCCGGACTCCTGACCCATAACAGCGCGCCCCATGCGACGGCCGCCAGACCGATCAGAATAAACAGCCAGTAATGACGTACAAATGCCGACAGCGCCATCAGAAAAATCGTCGTGATCGGCAACTGGTCGTGTATCGACGCGAACAGCGATTCAAACTTGGGGAAGATCGCGACCAGCACAAAGATCACGACGGCAATGGAAAACAGAATCAGGAACACCGGATAGGACAGCGCCGAGGTGATGTTGCCGCGCATTTCGCTGTTTTTTTCATCCATCCTGAGCAGCTGCCCCAGCACCTCAGCCATAAATCCGCCCTCCTCGGCAGCTGACACCAGACTGACGTAGGTCGTCGAAAACATTTCGGGATGTTTGGCCAACGCGGTGGAAAAACTCGCGCCTTCGCTGAGGGTGTTGACCATCGCACCAATAATCGAAGCCAACACCGGCTCTTCAGTCTGCATTTGCATCACTTTAAGCGCTTCGAGCAGGCTGACGCCGGTGTCCAGCAACAGCGTCAGGCGCTCGGTGAATACCATGCGCTGATTGAGCGTGATTTTGGGTGCGCCAAAGCGGATCTCGAGGTTCCAGTTGCGCCTGACCTGGGCAGCGCCGGGTGCGGACTTTTTCGGCGGACTGATGTCGATGGCCATACGGTTCAGCCCGAATGGATGACGCGTGAGACTTCTTCAATCGTGGTTCGACCATCCAGTACGCGCATGATACCGTCATCGAACAACGTCTTGTACCCTTCCGCTTTCATGAAGGCCTTCAATTCTTCCTTGTTCGGATTTTTGACCATCAGCCGTTGCAGTCCTTCGCTCGACTCAATGATCTCATGGATGCCCAGGCGTCCCCGGTAGCCGGAGTCGTAACAGGAAGAACACCCCCGGCCTCGCGTAAGCCTAGCCCGTTCAGGCCAGTGGTATTTTTCCACTAGTTCGGGCGCAGGCAGATAGCTGGTTTTGCAGGTGGGGCACACCCCGCGCACCAGACGCTGTGCGACGACGCCGGCCAATGCCGAAGACAACAGATAAGGTTCGACTCCCATATCCATCATGCGCGACAGCGCCCCCACCGCATCGTTGGTATGCAGCGTTGACAGCACCAGATGCCCCGTCAGGGCGGCCTGAACAGCGATCTCTGCCGTTTCACGGTCACGTATCTCACCGACCATGATGATGTCAGGATCCTGTCGCAACACATGCTTGAGTATCTTGGAAAAGGACAGGCCAATCGCATCGTTGACCTGATTCTGATTGATGATATCGAGCTGATATTCCACCGGATCCTCAATCGTGACGATGTTCTTCTCGATGCTCTTCAACTGGTTGACCGACGCGTACAGCGTCGTGGTCTTGCCGCTGCCGGTGGGGCCGGTGACCAGAATCAGGCCATGGCTGCGCCCGAGCAGTTTTTTCAGCAAGGTCAGATTCGGCGCGCTCATGCCCAGTTTTTCAACATCGAGGATGGACTGGTTTTTATCCAGCACGCGCAACACCACTTTTTCACCGTAGATGCCGGGCAATGAACTGAAGCGCAAATCCACCGTGCGCGACTGGGTCATCACCTGCATGCGTCCATCCTGCGGAAGCCTGCGTTCGGCAATGTCCAGATTGGCCATGATTTTCAGCCGGGATACGATGGCAGGATGAAGATCGGCACGGGTTGACAGCACCTTGTACAGCAAACCATCGATGCGAAACCGCACGCTCGAGTGAGTGCGACCGCTCTCGATGTGAATATCGCTGACACCGTCGCGTACTGCGCGCTGAATCAGGCCATTGACCAGGTTGATGACAGGACTGCCGCCGGCCATCTCGTCAATCCGTGCAAAATCCTCCTGCACCTGCTCGACCAGTTCGATGTCGGTGGCCATGTTTTCGGCCATCTCGGGACTGAATTCATTGCCGCTATAGGCATCCCCCTGATGCTTGAGTATCAGCTCACGCTGGTTGAGCACCAGGCGCAGCTTGCACTCCGAGATGTCCTGCAATTCATCGAGTGCCGGGATGGCCTGTGGATCGGCGGTGGCCAGCGTCAACGTGCCATGCACCTTGAACATGGGCAGCACTTCCAGGCGACGCGCGACTTCCCGGGGGATCAGGTCGGTGGCCGCGCTTTCATAAAGACCTGCGCGCAGCGCGATATAGGGTATCCGTAACTGGCGGCTGAGCGCGGTGAGCAGCATGCTGTCCGTGATGATGCCCTGATCGACCAGAATATTACCCATGCGCTTGTTGGTTCTGGACTGCTGACTTGCCGCACTTTCCAGCTGCGTCTCGGTCACGGCTTCCATTTCCAGCAGAATCTCACCCAGCCTGACCGGCCGTATTGCAGAAAAATCTTCACCAACCGAGAACAGTTCACCAAATCCGGCTGAATTCAATGCGCTCTGATCGCCCAATCCATTGACGATCAGAATATCCTTGACCAGCGCGACGGGGTTGACGTACTTGAGCGATCCGCCACTATGCGCAAGCTGGCTGTTCGTATCAAACATAATTTCCAGTGCACGGCCACTCATCAAGGGCACCTGCTCCAGATCCAGCACCAGATGAATCTGACCCGATGCGATGCAATCCGAGAAAGCCTGCTCGAGTATTTGGGATGCGGCCTCATCCTTCAACGGGCCGTCGGGGGCCAAGTAGGTCATCGTGCCGATGAGGCTGCGTGCGATGGCGAGCGTCATGCCGTCAGGCCTTATCCCGTCTGATTTTGAACAGGTCCAGCCAAGCCGGTTCCGTGGCGACAATCTTCTTGAACACGTCAACAATCACAGGATCCAGTTGCGAACCTGAAACCCGCTCGATTTCCGCCATGGCCACCTCGTGACTGCGACCGGCGCGGTAGGCACGTGAACTGGTGATGGAATCATAGGTATCAGGAACCGCAATGATGCGGCCATGCAGCGGGATATGCTCCCCCTTCAGGCCATGCGGGTAGCCTGTGCCATCGTACATTTCCTGATGATGGCGCGCGCCGAGCACCGCTTTATCCAGATGCCTGATATGACGCAGGATGTCATAGCTGCGCTCCGGATGCACCTTGATGAAGGTATATTCATCCTTGGTCAGTCGGCTAGGCTTGCATAACACGGCATCCGGAATGCCGATCTTGCCGACGTCATGCAGCAATGACCCCCAGTGCAGATTTTCCAGGTCATCGGCCGGCAGCCCCATCGCACGGCCAATTTCCATCGACAGGTAATGAACCCGTTCGCTATGGCCACGCGTATAGGGATCCTTGGCCTCAACCGCTTCGATCAGCGTCCTGGCCATCTGCCGGTTGAATTCAGCCATGCTCTGCATCAGCAAATAAGTGTTGCTCATGCCGGACAACTGATTGGCCAGCACCTCGGCCAGTTTGCGGTCGCCATTGGTAAAGTCGGGCTTGTGCTGGTGATTGAGCAAGACAATCATCGATTCTATTTTTTTATCGGTCACAACCGGGCAGGCAAGAATCTTGTACGGCATGTCCGTGAAGATGTAGGCGCGACGCGGATCATCCGCCGCATTGAGGTTGATCGTTTCAGCGGAAACCTGAAGAAAGCGGTACAGGTCGCCGCGCATCTCAACCAGGACCAAATCCAGATTATGAATTTCCTGACTGAGTGAGGTTGCATACTGACAGACGTCCCTCGCCGGCTGCACGAAAGCCACGACATCGACATTCAGGTGCTCGGCTGCCGATTGCAACAGGCTCTGGAAGATTTTGTGGTTCTCACCCTCGCTTCTTTTGATATGTTCATCCATCGCATAAACCAGATGCAACTCTTCATATCGTTGCCCCAGCTCATCGGTCATCATCACCAGGTCATTCTTATCGCGGCGTTCGTCAGCGATCCCGGCGACAATATCCTCCATTGCATCGGCCAGCTGGTCGATCAGCACAGGTGTCTGATGTTCGGCGAAATGATCTGCCACCACGGCCAGCCAACCCAACTGCCCGTCATTGGCCGCGCCAAGCGACTGATAGAGTGCGGTCTTGCCGGCATCCACGTCATGCCGGTGCAACCCTGCCGCCTCCGTTCCCGCGGCCACGATCGCCAGGCCAATTTTTGCGGCCTGCGCCGTATCTTCCCCCCATAAAGTGACGCCCGCCTTGTTGAACACCATCAGCGCGACTTCTGAGCCTGCCGAGCGATTCAACCAGCGCTGGTATCGGGGAAAGTCTATTTCGCCAAAGATTTCATCAGACATTTCCAGCTCCCTCAGCCACGATTGCGGCGTCAAAATATTTATCCAGAGCATGCGTCATCGCACGCATGCTCAGCGGTTTTTCCAGAAACTGCAGGTTGCTGATTTTCTGCGTCCATTCACGGTGTTCGCGGTCCATCATTGAGGTCATCACGAAAACAGGAAAGGTGCGCTCAGGGTATTGTTCCTCCAGGGCAAAGCACAGTTGCTTGCCGGTCATAACAGGCATCTGGATATCGGCAAACAACACATCAGGCGCATTTTTCGTGATGGCCTCCAGCCCGGCCTGTCCGTTCTCGGCGGTATCCACGGCATAGCCGGCCCGCCCGAGGTAGAGCTTCAGCACACGGGTGATATGCGGCTCATCGTCAACAATCAGGATGCGTTTCATGTCTCTTGTGACTCCTCTAATTGAACGGCCTGCGCCTTGAACGTGATGATGAACTCCGTTCCTTTGCCAAGCTCGCTGTTCACCGCGATGGTGCCGTGATGAAGTGAGATGATTTGGCGGGCCAGATACAAGCCCAGCCCGTGACCGCTGCGCGAGCTTGTTTCACTATTGCCGACCCGATAATATTTCAAAAATACTTTTTCACACTCTTCAGCCGAGATACCGATCCCCCGGTCGCGCACACTGATCTGCATCTGTCCGTCATCCATATACTGGGCTGCGACCGTCACCTTGCCACCCGGGTTGCTGTATTTGATTGCATTGCTGAGCAGGTTGTCGATTGCGATACGGAACAAGTCTTTGTCCAGCCGTACCGAACCCAGATCAGGCGGAATATTGAGTTCAAGTTCAACCCCCTTGCCATGCGCGTTGTGGCTCATGCTGTCAAACGCATCCTGCATCAGTTCATGCAACTTGACCCGCTTGCGGAACAGCTGCAAGGTTCCGGCATCCATTTTGGAAATATTGAGCAGATTGCTGATCAGACCAGCCATACGTTCAACCTCATCATGAATTACATTCACGGATTCAACACGTTCCATATCGCTCAGGGACGTGTAGTCAAGCAGCAACTCGCTGTAGGCCGCCAGGGTGTTGAGCGGCGTTTTAAGTTCATGAGCGACATGTGAGACAAATTCCGTGCCCGCCTGACGGGCAAGACATTCCCGGCTGATGTCCCTGAAGATAATCAGTATCCCGAACAGCGTGCTCCGGTCTTTTGGTGAGAAGAGCGGAAAACCTGAAACCGATATTCTTTGTTCAGGATTACCCTCAGGGATATATTCGATGCTCGCCGAACGTATCGATGAAAGGCTGCTTTTGAACCGCAACAAAAATGCCAGCACTTCCTTGTTGTGACACCATGTCTGCGGCAACTGCCCGATAATATCCTCGCGACTGACGCCCAGAATCGGCTCTAATTTGGCATTGGCAAAAGTGGGCAAACAATCGTTATCGATGATCAGCACTCCCTCCGGAATCGAACTGAGCGCAGATTCTGCCTTATCCTGCCGGTAGCCGATCAGGTGCGCACAGGTTTGCTGCGATAACGATGCCTGATCCATTTCATGTACCCTGAATTGAGCCTGCCGGATAAACTGGTCGAAGCGCTGAATAAAATCTCCGAGCCCCTGATCATGAGCCGGTGATATCAGCTGCGAACCCGAGGGGAGCCATGTTTGTTCCATTTTTTTACTGAGCTGACCTAGCTGCTTGATTTCACGGCGAATCAGGAAGTACGGAAATGCCGTCAGCAAAAAGATCGGCAGCGCCATCAGGCCCCAGCCGGAGACCTGCTTACTCAGCAGGCTGGCAGGCTGGTTGTAGTAACCTGCCCGGACGAAGCCTGCCAATTGCCCGTTTTTCATCACAGGCGAGAAAAATTCACGGATAGGGCGACCATCGCCTGGTGAGACCACATTGTGTTCGCCAAACCAGGCAAATGGCTCGGTCGGCATCGCGGCGGCGGGTGCAATACTGCCCGCCGAGGTCATTTCGTACAGTTTCTCACCGGCAGGATTGACGATCAGGGCATAGGAGAAATCTTCACTACCCTGAACATTGACCAGATTTTTTATCAGATTCGACTGACCCGTTTCCGGCACGAGCTGTGAATAGTCAGCACTGGATAACGCGCGCGCAAGCGTCACGCCATCCACACGCATTCTCTCGGCACGCAACTTGCCCTGATAGGTGTACAGCAGTCCGCTGACAATTGCGATCACCACCAAGGATGCTGCGATCATCAACAAGCCCAGCCGGTCATTTTTCAACAGAACGCCCGGCGTTCTCAAGTTATTTTCATTCCTCATGCTTTTTTGCCTGAAATTGGATGTTGCTGCAGCACAGATCGACGCCTCATCACGCACGTATCGGGAATCATTCAGGGTCGGTTTTAAGATTAATCTTATTCGCTACCGTTGTATTTAAGGAACATGCGCCTTATGCATAGGATTTACCCTATCAAAATCAAGGCACCGCTCAGGCAGAGGGCAATTATCAGCGTGTCAAATATTGAAGAAAATCCCGTTACGTCCATTTTCTTTTGCCTGATACATCGCCTCATCGGCGCAAATCATGATTTCGTCCTGGTCTTCCTGGTTGCCGGAAAATAGTGAAACGCCAATGCTTGACGTGCACAAGTGCGTGATCAGTTCGTCACGGCCATCTGAATGTTGCACCGTCAGCAGATAAGGCATGGACAATGCGGAGAGAATTTTTTCGGCTACATGGCTTGCCTGCAGGAATGACGCGTCTTTATCGGCAGCCAGTTCGCTGAGCATGACCACGAATTCATCGCCACCGAACCTCGACACCGTATCCATCTCGCGCACGCAAGCGGTGAGTCTGCGCGCCACTTCCACCAGCAACAAGTCTCCGGTGGCATGACCATACTGGTCATTCAACGGTTTGAAGTGATCCATGTCGAGGAACATCAGTGCGCCGTAACATTCACTGCGTTTACCTGCGGCCAGCGCCTGTGCCAGCCTGTCTTTCAATAACCTGCGATTGGGTAATTTTGTCAGCACGTCATAAAACGCCAGCATATGAATTTGTGCGTCGGCTTTCTTGCGTTCCGATATGTCGCGGGAATAGGCAACATTGTATTCATGCCCGTCGAAACTCACATAGTTCGCGGAAATTTCAACAGGGAATACAGCCCCGTTCTTGCAGCGGTGTTGTGCTTCAAAGAACTGGGACTGGTCCGCTTTCAGACTTTCCCAGTGAGCATTCCATATCTCCATCGATAACAGGGGGGCAATATCCAGGATGGACATGTTTTCCAGCTCTTCTTTGCTGTAACCCAGCGTTTTACAAGCCTGCCGGTTGACGTAACAAATTTTGGCATCCCTGTTCAACCAGTACACCTCAAAAGAGGCGTGTTCCATCGCAAATTGCGACAACTTAAACTGAACTTCGGCCTCTTTACGGTCGGTGATGTCGATGCAGGTGCCGATATAGCCGATGAAAACGCCCTGATTGTTAAAGCGCGGCACACCGTGATCGACCAGCCAGCGATATTCGCCATCGTGGCGTTGCAGCCGGTACTCCATCGTGAATTCCACACGTTTATCAAAGGACGTGACATACGTATCGAGACGATGCTGCGAATCATCGGGATGAATACGCTCCGCACAGCCATTGTCCTGACTCAGGCTGCGCCCGGTGAAATCCAGCCCAACTTTATTGAACCAATAGCAACGTTTATCCAAACCGGCCATCCAGATCAGCGAGGAGGTGTTATCAGCCAGCGTGTTGAAAAGCGCCTCGCTGTCCCGAAGATCGGACAGGGATTTTTCAAGCTGCGTGTGGGATAAATCCTGTTGAATGAAGATTGCCCGCGTGATCCATTTCCAGATCGAGAAGCCGAGCAGCAGCCCGGTCATCAGTAAAAGCATACTTCGCCATGCGACAGGGAACACCGACCTGCTGACAACGACATTACCCGCTTCTGTGCCGTAATTATGAAAGGCGGCACGCCGCTCGATGATAAACAACTTGCTATCGACAAAGCCGATTTTGCAGAGCAGCAATCCGGCGGCGTCAACCAGGCTGACCTGATATTCCGGATGGCGCAGTTCGGCGACACTCTCAATCAGCCGTTCGGTGGCATACATCCATGCATCCGGATTGTAAGTGACCAGCTTGGTAATCGCCCGCGCCTGAACCGATGCATTGTGATCCATATCCCGGCCGATCGTGGCCAAACTCAGCGTGACATAAATCAGGCACGGGAGCATCGCTGCGATCAGGATAGACATTCCGGCCAGGCGCCGAACAAATAATTCGTGGTGATTATTTTTCATGGAGTAATGAGCTGGCAGGTATATAGCCCCATTCACGCAACATGCGATAAAGCTGAGGACGTTGGAGGTATTGAACAAATGCCAAGGTTGCCTCGTTTGATTGTTTGGCGGCAATCAAGATCAGCGTTTTGGACAGCGTGTACCTGCCGCTGATCAGCGCATCCACATTGGGTTGTATGCCGTTATATACGACGGGTTTAATTACACTGCCGGTAATACGAAGCAAACCCAGCGACGCCGCACCCAATGAACCTGGTGTACTTTCCAAAAGATTCAGGTTATCCAGGTCATCTTCCGCGACGGGCATCATTTTACGTTGCAGGGTTTGATTGATTGCCGCATCCATCCGTGCTGACAACGAGCGCAGCAAGATCGAATCTGTTTCGCTGGCGGCGCGCATGATGAGTCGAATCGGCTTGCCATCCGGCCAATGCGTGGTCTTTAGTGAGTAGATGTCCGTCAGCTGGTCCAGGCTCAAACCGCCGCCGCGATTGACATCGCGGCGGGCCAGAACAAAAGGGGTCGTCACCCAATAGACAGGCTGTGAAAATTTGTCCTGATCTTGCACGGGGGGCAGCTTCGAGCTGATCGCGATGTCTAATCTGCCGGCGGCCAGTGCCCGCAGCCCGCCTCCGCTGCCCAGCGGCGGATAGATGATTTCAAACTGAACGGAGGGGTGCGTTTTTGTATACTCGTCAGCTAGTTTCTGCATCAATGGCATCGCCGATCCGGTTCCACCCATACGTATAATTTCCGCGTGAGCCAGGCCGGCAAACGCGCAACAAAACAGCACGCTTAACCGACAAACCAGATTAGGGATGGATTTTAAAATCACAGCACGAGCTGCCAGCGAATTGCTGATTGAGATGAGAAACGCATTTTTATCACTTCCATACCCAAGGTAAATGCTCCTGATCTTGCTGAAAAAATTTTTCCCCTCGCACAGCTCTGGCATGCCGCTATAAATTATTTCACTCGCGTTTTGTACACGATCAATGCGGCCACCAGAACATGCACTGAGATTAAACCTATCCTTTTCATTTGTATTTAGGAAACCAGCGCCTTATGCGTAGGAATTTACCTACCATAATCAAGAAAAACTCGATCATAAATCCCGAAACAGCCATGCCAATCGGGCTGACGCCGCAGGATTTTTTCACGCAACATTGGTAAAAAGATCAATATCGAAAAGCGCGCGTTGACGAAAACATAAAATTACGGTTACGCTCAACACGGATATTTTTCATTCAAACATTGGATTGACACGCTTTCGCAGACACAGCTCGCAAGCAAAGTTATCAGGCGGGCTGTGGACACCTGAAACCGGCATCACGCGGGACGGAGCAAATCGCCGAAAGCCCCGGATGGATGGCAGTGCCATCAACGGATCTAATAGTAAATTCACCTTTATATCTCGATGGGAATAGCGCAATGAATCAAGCGATGGAAGCAATACATGATCAGATCATTGCAGCTCAGACAGCGGGCGACCACCTGAAGGCATATGAACTGGCGGGTGCCGCGCTCAAACTCACCCCTGATGATGAGTTTCTTCAATACCATTCGGTACTCGCACTAGCCAAATGCGATGCAACACAGCGAGCGCTCGACAGTTTTTACCACTACAAGCTGTATCTGAGCAAAAGCGAAGAGGTGCAGGCCTTGGAAGCGCGTATTCTGAAAAACCTGGCATTTGCCAGTCATGACAGGGACAGCCTTCGCAAGGCAGCCGATTCCTATCGCAAGATGTTTTCCCAATCCGGCGGCTATTACCGGGCGATCAATGCTGCGACCCTTTACCTGCTTTCGGGCAATCAGGAACTGGCTACCGTTCTGGCTCAAGCATCCCTTGATCTGGCCATGCAGGAAGAAAAGAATATTTTTTATGGCATGGCGACACAGGCAGCGGCACTTCTACTGCTTGGCCGTCAGGCTGAAGCGAAACGAGTGATTGAAGCGGTAGCCAGACTTGAAGGCGATAACCTGCAAAGGCGAGCGCTGACCAAGCAGCGACTCAAGCTGATCTGCGATTTTCAGCATATTGATGCTGACATCCTTGAGGCTTTACTTCCCGAAACAGTCGTTTACTATTGCGGCCACATTTTTGACCCGCATCGTCCGATTTCGCTGCGACAGGAACAGGAGCTCGCACAGCGTATTGAATCCGTCATTGCTGAACACAAAGCGGCTATTGCCTATGGATCGCTTGCCGCCGGCGCCGACATCCTGTTTGCTGAAGCATTTTTGAATCGGGGCGGTGAGCTGAATATCTGGCTGCCGTTTCGACAATCAGAATTCTTGGAGATCGCTGTGCGTCCTGCGGGAGAGCAGTGGCTTAACCGTTTTAATGTCTGCCTGGCACGCGCGAATTCCGTATCGTATGCGACCGAGTCAAACTATATGGGGGATGATGCGCTTTTCGAATATTGCGCAGATGTATCCATGGGTACGGCCATCATGCGGGCCAATTCGCTCAAT
>JBBRBS010000048.1:0-12916 GCA_038205615.1 Burkholderiales bacterium
CAAGCACGGAAAAATCGATGATAGAGCAGAAAAATATCAACAGAATCGAGTCTAGCTGTTCAGTTCGCGGCCTTTGAGTGTTAGACTTTGCCCGCAGTACCGCTCAGTCATCTATTAACGAGAAACTCATAAAGGGATTAACATGAACAGAAAAGAACTTATTGATGCTTTGGCCAACAAAACCGGAAGCACAAAAATTGTCGCAGAACAAAATATCGCCGCGCTGATTGAAGTCATCGGTGAGACATTATCTCAGGGCGACAGCATTGCATTGGTAGGTTTTGGCACGTTTGAAGTGCGCGAACGTGCTGCACGCACCGGTCGCAATCCTAAGACAGGCGCTGAATTGAAAATTGCAGCGTCCAAAGTTCCGGCTTTCAAGCCAGGTGCGACGCTCAAAGCAGCTGTTAACGGCGCGAAGAAGTAAATCAGTCGTTTCAAGCTCTGTGAACCAGCCCTCTCTGAGGGCTGGTTTTTCACGTCAGGCCGTTACTCTGCAACGTCCAATTTCTGCACTGCAAGCGATGAACGGCTACGTTGATTAGCCGCCGTAATATTCGCCAGCTTTATGGTTTGCCAGGGTTGCACCTGCTCCCACGAAAAACGCCACTCCCAATTTCCTTCAGGGCGTCCCGGATAATTCATGCGATGTTCGCCTGCCAGGCAAAGTACATCCTGCATCGGGAATATCACGGTATTGGCCACCGACGCCGATAACGCGGAGATCATATCCCACGGAACGTTGAGTGCCTCTTTATCAAAATATTCACAGGCAAACGTCTTCTCTTGCTCAGAGGCTGTATTCCACCAACCGATCAGCGTGTCGTTATCGTGCGTGCCGGTATAGGCGATCGAATTAACGATATAGTTGTGCGGCAAAAAGTGATTGCTGCGATCCTCGGCAAATGCAAATTGCAAAATACGCATTCCCGGCAGATTAAACTGATCCCGAAGCCGCGCCACATCCTCGGTAATAACCCCCAGATCTTCGGCGATTATGGGCAACCGTGGAAACGCTTTTGCAAAGGCTTCAAAAAGCTTGGCGCCGGGCCCGGGCATCCAGCGACCGTTGATTGCCGTTGTTTCGCTTGCGGGGACTTCCCAGTACTCTGCAAATCCCCTGAAATGATCGATGCGCACCTGATCAAAATTACTCAGCGCATAATGCAGACGCCTTAGCCACCACGCATAACCGGTACTTTCATGAGCGTCCCAGCGGTAGAGCGGATTGCCCCACAGCTGCCCCGTCTTGCTGAAATAATCGGGCGGTACGCCGGCCACGACAGCCGGGCTACCCGACTCATCCAACTCGAACAGTTCACGGTGCGCCCACACATCGGCGCTTTGATAGGCCACAAATATCGGCACATCGCCTATCATTTTCACGCCGCGTTCGTTGGCGTAGGTTTTCAGCTGTATCCACTGGCGCGAAAAGCACCATTGACAGAATTTCCAGAATTCAATTTTCTCGGCACTGATCGCTTCCAGAAACAGTAAAGCCTGGGCGTTCCTGTCCGCAAGTTCAGCTGGCCATTGATTCCAGTCACGCCATTCCTGCTGCTCCGCGATAGTCATGAAGCGCGCGTAATCATTCAGCCATTCGCACTCAACCAGACAAAACTCTGCATAGTCAGCCGTCATGGCGGCATTGTCAGAGGCAAAGAAACGGCGCGCAGCCCGGCGCAAGCGCTCCAGCCTGAATGCCCCCTGTAATGAAAAGTCCACCCTGTCATCTCGAAACGCAGGGTCTGCAATCAGATCTGCAGACTCCAGCCAGCCTTGCTGCGCCAAATCGTGCAGATCGATCAGCAGCACATTGCCGGCAAAAGCGGATGAACTCATGTAGGGTGAATTGCCCGGCCCGATTTCGCCTAACGGCAACATCTGCCACCAGCTTTGTCCGGCACCGATCAGCCAGTCCACAAAAAGATAGGCACTCGAACCCAGGTCACCCGCACCAAAAGGGCCGGGCAATGAAGTTGGGTGCAGCAAAATACCACTGGCGCGATTATTTATCATAAGCACTTGATTACATTGTATATTTAATTATCGATCAGACTATTCGGTTGCGCGACGCATTGCTCCGTCAACTTCCGTTTCGCCGGAACAGCCACGGCTGACCGGATCGGACAAACTGAGCGGCGCGGACAATTTCAGCAAACGATACAACTCTGTTAAGTTGTGCCGGTACAGGCGATCGAAACTGGCAACCGAATTCGCAGGATTATAGTCACCGAACCACCAGAACCAGTCGGAGCTCTCGCAGGAACAAAGCTGTTTATCGGCGGCCTGCTGCTCGGCCAGGCTCAGACGGCCGCTGGACATGACCATGTCATAACTTTGTTTGGCCGCGCACAGTAAGTCCCATGCACGGTTCTTATCTTCACAGCCAATCCAGGTTGAGAAGTTGCCATACACCCAACTGCCGGCCACGATCGTCGGCAAACTGACTTGGCGCGCGCTGTCGGTGCGCAAGGGGGCAAGCTTGATAAAATCCCGGTAGGTGCTGGTGTTAACCTTGGTGTGTGCTTCCAGCTGGGCATATAACTCGTCGAGGAAATAAAATCCATTGTAGGGATAATATTCCCAAGCATTTTCACCATCCAGAATCACACTGACGACCGGCGTCTCACCTTCCGGCGCATGGCGTGCGATATTCTCCAACTGGTCGATGAAATGCGTTGCAGCATCCTTGCCGTGCCAGCGCGAATATTCGAAACCGATCAAATCGGACAGGTGATCGTCGCGGAAAAAACACTGCAGACCGTCAGCGCCTTTGTCCAGCGTATAAGGACGATACAGATATTGACTGCGCTCGGGAACCACCTGGTGCGAACCGCGTATGCTATTGACCAGAACCCCTTCACCGCTGGCCGCCCATGCGCAACCTTCCTCGGCAAATATCCCCAGCGTTTCCACGGAAATAGAGCCTTCTGCCGGCCACATTCCCACAGGCTCAGTGCCGAAGCGGGCTTTATGACTCGCCTTGGCCAGCTTGATATGTTCGGATACGCGCAACCGCCCCTTGGGGTAATGCGGCGCCTTGGGCAGAGGGGCGTCCGGCATTGCTTCTCTTGCACTGGCGAAATCGATCAACAGAGGCGCCAGCGGGTGATAGTGCGGCGTGGCGGAGATTTCGATCTGACCGGATTCTGACAACTTGCGGTAGCGGGGAATAATATCGCTGGTCAGCTCGCCGATCAAATCAAACAACTGCTTCCGGTCATCGAAGTTAAAGCCCTCGGCTTTCGTCATCAGACGCGCTACAAGCTCATTTTCACGACGCACACTCTCCCCGCACCAAGCCAGGTGATACCAGACCAGCAAGTCGGCGATGTACTGACCGGACAAATAGGATAGCGCAGAGGCGCCGTCTGCCTGCAACAACTGGAATAAATCCCAAAGACGCGTATAAACAGGATAAGGCGCAATCATCTTGGTGTGACTGCTGCGAAAACACGAGTCGAGCGCCAGTTGCCGCTCATCTTGCGAGAGATCGCACGAGTTTCCATGCACCAACAGGCGCAACAAGGGATCGCGTATATTACCCGTCGCGAACTGGTCGGTGTAATCCTCCAGCTGATCGAGCAAGATAGGCACAAAATTCAGCACTACATGCACCTTGGGGTGACGCTCCAGGTGATAGGCCATATCGGTGTAATCTTTGATGGCGTGCAAATAGACCCACGGCAATACGAAATCGCCGCTGGCATAATCGCGATAATCCGGCTGGTGCATATGCCAGAGGAATACTAAATCGATGGATTTTTTCATAACAGAAAACCCCGCCGTTTAGCGGCGGGGTTAGATAGGTTTAGTCTAACGGATACTGTGGACGATCTGCCCCAGCATCTCGGGTGTAATGAGCGTAATGCCATTTTCGCTGACATGAAAACGCTTTCGGTCTTCTTCAATATTGACGCCGATTTCCATGCCGTCCGGAATCTTGCAGTTTTTATCGACAATCACGCGCTTTAATACCACATGCCGGCCGACATCTACATCAGGTAACAGCACCGAATCCTCGATTGTGGAATAGCTATTTACCCGCACGTCGGAGAACAGCAGCGAGCGTTTGACGACAGAACCGCTGACGATACAGCCACCGGACACCAGCGAGTCAACCGCATAACCGCGACGATCTTCTTCATCGAACACGAATTTGGCCGGAGGCAATTGTTCCTGATGCGTCCAGATCGGCCATTCCTGATCATACATATTCAGATCCGGAATCACCTTGGTCATCTCCATGCTGGCTTCCCAGTAGGAATCGATGGTACCGACATCGCGCCAGTACGGCACCTTGTCATCCCCCATACCGACACAGCTTTGCTCGAAACTTTGTGCAAACACGCGATATTTTTCAACCATGTGCGGGATCAGATCCTTGCCAAAATCATGGCTGGACTGCGGGCTGTCGGCGTCCCTGATCAACTGCTCAATCAGAAACTGGGTATTGAATACATAGATACCCATGCTGGCCAGCGATTTATCCGGATTGCCGGGTATTGAAGGCGGATTAGAGGGCTTCTCGACAAACTCGACCACGCGTGAATTCTCATCGATCCCCATCACACCAAAGGCATAAGCCTCCGCGACCGGCACTTCGAGACACGCCACGGTCATGTCGGCCTTTTTCTCCACATGGAAAGCCAGCAGTTTGCCGTAGTCCATTTTGTAGATATGGTCGCCCGCCAGAATCACGATAAATTCGCACTTGGAGGCACGAATGATATCCAGATTTTGAAATACGGCATCGGCTGTGCCTTGATACCACTGATCTTCACTGATGCGCTGTTGAGCGGGCAGCAAGTCCAGATATTCGCCGAACTGGCCGTTCAGGAAAGACCAGCCGCGCTGGATATGCTGGATCAGGCTGTGTGATTTATATTGCGTCGCAACGCCGATGCGGCGTATGCCGGAATTAACGCAGTTTGACAGCACGAAATCGATGATACGAAACTTGCCTCCGAAAGGCACCGCAGGTTTGGCGCGCCAGTTGGTCAACTCATGCAGACGACTGCCACGACCACCGGCCAATACCATCGCATAGGTGTTTTTTGTCAGACGACTAATAAAACGTGGTTCAGCATCGCCAGCTGCAACATGATGGTTCTTTTTCAGATAACCCAACTCAACATTCATCTTCGCCTCCTCATGGTCATATTTACCCTAATTGACCGTTTCATTATCGTTTACAATTACCGCACGACACAAGAACTAATGAGGAAATATAGTGAATATGCTAATCGAATCTTTGTTACAGGCAAGGCTCCACGATCCTTTCGCTTTACTCGGTCTGCATCGCGATGGCGCAGAGTGGGTTATTCGCTTTTATGAGCCTCATGCCACCCAAGTCGCAATGCATAACAGCGGTGAAATATTCAACAAAATTCATCCCGGTGGTCTGTTCGAATGGCGGGGTACTGCAGAACCTCAGCGCCCCTACCGCGTTCGCATCAGTCAGGGGATCGCCACGCGCGACGTGTACGACCCTTACCAGTTCCCTTCCACTATTTCCGAACAGGACTTGCACCTGTTCAGCGAAGGCCGTCTTCACCAGGGCTATCGCATGCTGGGTTCCCACGCGGTGGAAATCGACGGTGTTCCGGGTGTGCGTTTCGCTGTCTGGGCGCCGAACGCCGAGCGCGTCAGCGTGGTCGGCGAATTCAACAGCTGGGATGGCCGCCTGTATCCGATGCGTTTGCTTGGTTCTTCCGGCGTGTGGGAAATCTTCATCCCCGAGATCAAGCAGCATGCGCTGTACCGTTATGAAATCAGAAATCGCGAGTCCGGCAACATACTGACCAAGACCGACCCTTACGCACAAGGCTACGAATTACGCCCCGGTACAGCCGCGCTGGCGGCTCCCGCTCACCAGCATGAATGGCACGATGATGCCTGGATGAAAAAACGCGCCAGCTGGGACTGGTTGCATGCTGCAGTCAATATTTACGAGATTCATCCGGGTTCATGGAAACGCCATCCGGACGGACGTTTTTACAGCTACAGCGAACTGGCTACGGATCTTGTACCTTATGTCAAGAGTATGGGCTATACCCACATCGAATTCATGCCGATCACCGAACATCCGCTGGATGAGTCGTGGGGTTATCAGTGCACCGGCTATTTTGCACCCTCCAGCCGCTTCGGCTCACCCGACGAGTTGCGTCAGTTGATCGACGCCTTTCACCTGGCCGATATCGGCGTCATTCTCGACTGGGTACCTGCGCATTTCCCGCAGGATAGCTGGGCGCTGGCGCGCTTCGACGGTACAGCCCTGTTCGAGCATGAAGATCCTCGCTTAGGATTCCATCAGGACTGGGGCACCCATATTTTTAATTTCGGCCGCAATGAGGTTAAAACCTTCCTGTTATCAAGCGCGCATTACTGGCTGTCCGAATTCCATTTCGACGGCCTGCGCGTCGATGCGGTCGCGTCGATGCTGTACCTTGATTACTCACGTAAAGCCGGCGAGTGGATACCGAACAAGTACGGTGGCCGCGAAAACCTCGACGCCGTTGAGTTTCTGCGCGAGATGAACATCATGGTGCACGATGAGTTTCCGGGTGCGCTGACGATGGCGGAAGAATCCATCGCGTGGCCGGGCGTATCACGCCCCGTTTATCTGGGTGGACTAGGCTTCTCGATGAAGTGGAACATGGGTTGGATGAACGACACGCTGGGCTATTTCGAACATGAACCGGTGCACCGCCGATACCATCACAACCAGCTGACCTTCGGGCAAATCTACGCCTACAGTGAAAACTTCGTGATGCCGTTCTCGCACGATGAAGTCGTGCATGGCAAAGGTTCACTACTATCTAAAATGCCCGGCGACGCGTGGCAGAAATTTGCCAACCTGCGCCTGCTGCTGACCTATCAGATGACAAGTCCGGGCAAGAAACTCAACTTCATGGGCAATGAAATTGCACAGGGACGCGAATGGCAATCGAAGTGGGAACTGGAATGGTGGCAATTGGGCGAAGAGCTTCATCGCGGCATGCAAAACCTGACTCATGACTTGAACGAGCTCTATCGCACGCTACCTGCCCTGCATGAACTGGATTTTCAGTCAGAGGGGTTTTCCTGGATAGACTGCAACGATGCAGAAAAGTCGGTATTGTCCTATCAGCGTCGTGCACGTAACGGTTCCAGTGCGGTCATCACGCTGAATCTGACCCCGCTGCCACGTCAGCACTACCGCATCGGCCTGCCCGAACTCGCCCAATACCGTGAAGTGCTGAACAGCGATTCGACCTATTACGCCGGCAGCAACCTCGGCAATGCGGGTTTGATTCAGGCGGAGTCTGTTCCCTGGATGGGCCTGCCTTTTTCCGCCGAAATCGCGCTGCCGCCACTGGCCGGCGTGATTCTGGTACCCGAGGCATAAAGCGCATTTCCCTCCCCCCGGCGGGAGGGAATCTTCGCAGAAATTCGCACTGGCATCCTGTCGTTAGTTGAACCTGAGATCATTACCATGTCAAAGCTTACCCTATCCGAAGCATGGCAAGCGCTGAGTGCGCATTACGCCAAAATTGAACCGCTCCACATGCGTCAGCTTTTTGCTGACAACCCGGCGCGTTTCGACAACTTTTCTGTCAAACTTGGCAGCCTGCTGCTCGATTATTCAAAGAATCGCATCACCGCCGAGACACTGAAACTGCTCGTCGCATTGGTCGAGCAGGCCGATGTTCAAGGTGCAATCGAGCGCCAGTTTAATGGTGACAAGATCAACAACACCGAACAACGCGCAGTCCTCCATACCGCACTGCGCAACCGCTCGGACAGACCTGTATTCGTCGACGGCGTCAACGTCATGCCCGATGTGCTGCGTGTGCTGGGTTTGATGCGCAAGTTTTCCGAAGCCGTGCGCAGCGGATCGCATGTCGGCTACACGGGACGCGCCATCACCGACATCGTCAACATCGGAATCGGCGGTTCTGATTTGGGCCCGCTGATGGTATGTGAAGCCTTAAAACCTTACGCTACGCCGGCGCTGCGCGCCCACTTTGTCTCCAACGTCGATGCAAGCCATCTTACCGAGACCCTGAAAAAACTCGACCCACAAACGACGCTGTTCATTGTCAGTTCCAAGACCTTCACCACCCAGGAGACGCTGACCAATGCACGCTCGGCGCGTGCCTGGCTGGTCGGCAAGCTAGGTACTGATGCTGCGGTCGAAAAACACTTTGCCGCCGTCTCAACCAATCTGAAAGCGACCGCCGCATTCGGCATCAATCCGGATAACGTATTCGAATTCTGGGACTGGGTGGGCGGCCGGTATTCGCTATGGTCGGCCATCGGTTTGCCCATCGCGCTGTTTGTCGGCATGGATAAGTTTGAAGAACTGCTGGCCGGCGCGCACACAATGGATGAACATTTCCGCACCGCACCCATGGCACAGAACATGCCGGTGCTGATGGGCATGCTCGGCATCTGGTATGGCGACTTTTTCGGCGCCAGTTCAAATGCCGTACTCCCCTATGACCAGTACCTGCACCGTTTTCCCGCCTATCTGCAACAACTGGACATGGAGAGCAACGGAAAAAGCGTGGATCGCGACGGCAAACAGGTCGATTACGACACCGGCATGGTGGTATGGGGAGAAGCCGGCACCAACGGTCAGCATGCCTTCTACCAGCTGATACACCAGGGCACCCGCATGATACCGGCGGATTTTTTAGCGCCTATCCACAGCCAGAACCCGACAGGTGAGCATCACGCCATCCTGCTCGCCAACTGTTTCGCGCAGACCGAAGCACTGATGATAGGCAAGACATCAGAGGAGGCGCGCGCTGAACTGGTGGCGCAAGGCTTGCAGGAAATTGGACTGAAAGCCTTGCTGCCGCATAAGGTCTTCCCGGGCAACAAGCCTACCAACACCCTGCTGTTCGACCGCCTCGACCCGCACACGTTAGGCATGCTGATTGCTCTCTATGAGCAAAAAGTCTTCGTACAGGGCATCGTGTGGAACATTAACTCGTTCGACCAGTGGGGCGTGGAACTGGGCAAACAGCTGGCCAGCAAGATATTGCCGGAACTGCTCGATGCGTCGGTCAAACTACCGCATGACCAATCGACCCGCAGCCTGATCGACTATTACCAGCAACAGCGCTGATAAACGGCGAGCCGGCGTAACAACCGGCTTGCCATCATCAATTGAATCGAAGGAGAGCTGTTTTATCAGCACATCCCTAACTGGAAGCTTTTCGTCTTTGACGCTGATAGCGCCCTAACCGACCGATTGCCCCAATGCTACACCCCTGCAGGCGTATAGCCACATGAAGGGAACCGTCATGAACAACCGGATTCGTCAAATTCTCGAACAGATAACAGCGCTCGAAGATGAGTTGCAAAAAGTTGTTGCGGAGCAGGAGGGACGCCTGCGTTACCAGATCAAAGGCCGTCGTGTTGTGTTTGAACAAACCATCAAGACGGCTCACCGGCGCGTCAAACTGGGGGTGTTTCGCTGGTTTATGACTGTCCGTCCGCAAAACTTCATCACGATGCCGATCATCTACGGCATGATCGTCCCGCTTGCCTTGTTCGATCTTTTCATCACCGTTTACCAGACAACCTGTTTCCCGATTTACCGGATCGCCCGCGTGAAGCGCGCACACTACATCGTGATAGATCATCAGCATCTGGCCTATCTGAATATCATCGAAAAAATTGATTGCATGTACTGCTCCTATGCCGTCGGCATGCTGGGCTATGCGCGCGAAATCACCGCACGCACCGAACAATACTTTTGTCCGATCAAACACGCGCAAAAGGTCCTCAGCACGCACTCCCGCTATGAGCGCTTCCTGGACTACGGGGACGCGGATGATTTGCACGGGAAAATTGAAGCGCTGCGCAGCGAACTCACTGGAGATATGGAGAAATAGCTCAAACGCCACGAATTGATGTCGCCACAAAGGGAGAAAACAGATGAATACCATCCATATTCCGGCAGGCACGCTCAAACTCGATGGAGAACTATTCGTACCGCCTGCGCCCTGCGGCGTGGTGCTGTTCGCCCACGGCAGCGGCAGCAGCCGCTTCAGTTTCCGCAACACCTATGTCGCACAGGTGCTACAACAATGAGGCATCGGCACGCTGCAGTTCGATCTGCTGACGCCAGACGAAGATCAGAACGACGAGACCCGCTTCGACATCGTGCTGCTCACGCGCCGCCTGCTGGCTGCCACCGCCTGGCTCAAGGCTAACCCTGCGACTCAAACGCTCAAGATCGGTTATTTCGGTGCCAGCACCGGTGCTGCGGCCGCATTGCAGGCCGCAGCAGAAATGAATGGCGACATTGCTGCCGTCGTATCGCGCGGCGGCCGCCCCGATTTTTCCGGTGCTGCGGCATTGAGCCGCGTGAGCGCACCCACGTTGCTGATCGTAGGTGGCGACGATCACGGCGTGATCGAGTTGAACCGGCAAGCCTATGCGAAACTGAACGGCGAAAAGAAACTGGTATTGATTCCCGGGGCTACGCATTTGTTTGAAGAACCCGGCACGCTGCAGCAGGCAGCAGGCAGCGCAGCAGACTGGTTCGCGCAACATCAGCTGGTCGCTAATTCTTAAGCTGTGCGATCACTTCCTCATCACTCACCTGAGGAAATGACTGGTAGAACTGCCCCACCGCATAAAATTGCTCCGGCGCATTCAGGCACACCACTTCATCGGCGTAGGGCGACACTTTTTGCAGCGTGTCAGGTGGCGCCACCGGCACCGCGCAGATGAGTTTCTCAGGGCGCCTCGCGCGCAATGCATGCAGGGCTGCAATCATCGTGGCGCCGGTAGCCAGCCCGTCGTCCACCACGATAACGATGCGCCCCGCAGGGTTCCGCTGCGGCCGAACCGGAGTGTAGCTGGCGCGCCGCTCGCGCATCACGTCAAGCTGCTCTGCCTTCTCGGCCTCGATGTATTCGGTACTGCCCGCGATCCGTCCGGCATACTCGGCAAGGTAAGTCCAGCCGGTCTCGTCGATCGCACCGATCGCTAATTCCGGATTTCCCGGGGCGCGCAGTTTGCGCACCAGCACCACATCCAGTTCGCCATCCAGCGCTTCAGCGATAATTTTAGCCATCGGCACCGCCCCGCGCGGAATCGCCAGCACCAGCGGATGCAGGCCTCGATATGGCCCAAGCGCTTCCGCCAATCTGATTGCAGCATCATGACGATCACGAAACATGTCATTTCTCCCTTGTCGGATAAAAAACGCTTACCAACAAAAAACATAAACATATTCAGTCACATAGATTTGCAGTCCGCTTCACCCGTCAAGCGCGCGCTTATGTCAGCACCTGATTTATTTTTAGCGACGGATTCATCAATCAGCGCAAGTGTTTGCGTCCGGCTTTCGGATGCTCTGATGCATGACAGGCACGGCGATAGGACTGCAAGGTTTTCTGGGCGCGGCCCAGCACACTGCCGCGCGGATAGTCTCCCTCAGCGTCCATCACACCGGCCGGCGTCCCCATCAACAGCTCCATGCCAGCGCTTACATGTTCAGCAGTATAGATATGAAACAGCCCCTGTTCGACGGCCTCGATGACCCGGCGTTCCAGCATCAGGTGACGCTGGTTTCGGGAGGGAATCAAAACGCCCTGACTGCCGTTAAGCCCCGCCGCCTCGCAAATACGGAAGTAACCCTCAATTTTTTCGTTCACGCCGCCTATCGGTAAAATTTCGCCGTGCTGATTGACCGCACCCGTCACGGCGATACCCTGTTTGAGCGGCAAATCCGACAAGGACGAGAGCAACACGTAAAGCTCGGCACAGGAAGCCGAATCCCCTTCTACGCCGAAATATTCCTGCTCAAACACGACAGAAGCATTGAGCGCTAATGGAGCAATATGCGTAAATAGTGCAGACAGGTAGTTGTGCAGGATGAACACGCCCTTATCGTGGACAGGCCCCGACATCTCCACTTCGCGCTCGATGTTGACCAGACCATCGTGGCCGGCGTAGGTGCGCGCCGTGACCCTGACCGGAAAGCCGAAACAATAGTCGCCCAGATCCATCACGGTCAATCCGTTGATCTGCCCTGTCTGTTCGCCGGACACAGTGATCAGCACTTCACCATCGGTGATCGATTCCTGCATGCGCTGCGCGGGATAATCATGCCGCCTGATACGGGAAGCTAACGCAGATTCGACATCCGCCCGTTCGACCAGATGAGCCGCACGCGCCTGACTGAGGGCTGCGCTTTCCATTACCATCGCCTCGGCACGCGCAAAAATAGCGCTCTGGCGCGACTGATCGTCCACTTCACGGTGCGTATCTTCCAGCAGGCATGCAACAGCGGCCGAGGAAAAATGCGGCAGACCCAAATTCCGGCAGCTGTGAGCGATAAAAATAGCGAACGAGCGACGGGTTTCATCACTGGATGAAAAGCTTTCGACAAAATCCACCTTGACCCTGAAGCGGCGCGCAAATTCCGGATCTTCTTCCTGCAGCTCGTAATATTCTTCACGGGAGGCAATCAGAATGATTTTGACGTCGATATCGACCGCTTCGGGCTCCAATGATACCGCCGCAATCGGTGCAAAGGCCGTGCCCGGCTCCTCGATCTGTAACCGTCCGCTGCGCAAAAAACGCCTCAACTTTTCCCACACCAGTCCATCCGCCAGCAAGTCACGCAGATGCAACATCAAAAATCCGCCATGCGCACGGAGCAGGCTGCCTGCACGGATCCGGGTAAAATCCGTCGCCAGCACATCGTTTTCGGACTGGTATTCGATACTGCCGAACAGCGAACGGAACAGCGGATTGTCTTCGACGATCACCGGGGCACCGTGTATATCGTAATTATCCACAACCTGATTGACCCGTTATTGGGACAGCAAACGGCTCAAGTCTTCCAGACGCGATTCCTAATCAGATTCGGAGGCTTTTAACAGCTCTTCTTTTTCTAGAA